>CAZIZD010000276.1:0-6362 GCA_964543615.1 uncultured Alcaligenaceae bacterium
GTCACCCCGGTGGGCGAGCGCATCGTCGAGCAGGCGCAGCGCGTGCTCGAGGAGTCGTCGCGCATCCGCGAGATCGCGCAATCGGGGCGAAACCAGCTCACCGGGACGCTCGCGCTCGGCGTTATCTACACCGTCGCTCCTTACTTGCTGCCCGATCTCATTCCCGCGCTGCACGAGCGTGCGCCGCAGATGCCGCTCGACATCGAGGAGAACCTCACCGAGAACCTCGAGGTGGGCCTCAAGTCGGGCCGGCTCGACGCGGCCATCGTCGCATTGCCGTTCGCGCCGCCGGGGGTCGTGACCGAGTTCCTGTACGAGGAGCCGTTCCAGGTGGTCGTGCCGTCGAGCCACAAATGGGCCAAGCGCAAGTCGGTGCAGCCCTCGGAGCTCTCGGGCGAGAACACGATCCTGCTCAACGTGGGCCACTGCTTCCGCGACCAGGTGCTCGAGTCGTGCCCCGAACTCAACAAGGCGGACGCGCACGTGCCGCGCACCAATTCGCTCGAGACGATCCGCAACATGGTGGCGTCGGGTCTCGGCATCTCGGTGCTGCCGCGTGACGCGCTCACGCCCAAGTATCACAGCAGCCTCGTGGTCCCCGTGCCGTTCGCGCGTCCCGCGCCTTCGCGCCGCGTGGCGCTCGCCTACCGGCGCAGCTTTCCACGGCCGGCCGCGATCACAGCGCTGCGCGAATCGGTGGCGGCGTGCCGAGGAACCCAACGCAAGTCGACCGAGCGCGATGCCGCGCCAGCGCGCGGCTGATATCGCGTCGCACAACAAAAGGAGGAGGGAGCATGGCAACGGATCTCAAAGGCAAGGTAGTGCTGATCACCGGCGCGTCCACGGGCATCGGCGCGGCCGCGGCGCAGGCGTTTGCGGCCGTAGGCGCCAAGGTGGCGGTCCACTACAACGCGAGCCGCGAGCCCGCGCAGCAGGTGGTGGCGGGCATCCAGGCGGCTGGCGGACAGGCGGCGCTGGTGGGCGGCGACGTCATGGTCGAGGCGGACATCAGGCGCATCGTCGCGGAGACGCTGTCCGCATTCGGCGGGCGCATCGACGTCCTCGTCAACAACGCGGGGGGCATGCTCGGACGCGTGAAGATCGAGGACTACACGCAGGAGCACATCCAGCGCGTGATGATGCTGAACTGCACGCAGGTCGCGCTCTTCATGCGCGAGGTCGTGCCCGTGATGCGCCGGCAGAAGTCGGGCAACATCATCAACGTCACGTCGATCGCGGCGCGCCACGGCGGCGGCGGCGGGGCGATCTTGTACGCCGGTGCAAAGGGATTCGTCTCGACGGTCACCCGGGGATGGGCCAAGGAACTGGTCGGCGACAACATCCGCGTCAACGCGGTTTCGCCCGGCGTGATCACCACGCCGTTCCACGAGCGCTACTCGACGGCGGACCAACTGAAGGCCATGCAGGCGACCGTTCCCATGAACCGCCTGGGCAGCGCAGACGAGTGCGCGGGCACCTTCCTGTACCTCGCGTCGGATGCGATGTCGGGCTACGTCACCGGCCAGATCATCGAGGTGAACGGCGGGCAGCTCATGCCTTGAAGTCCAGCGTCGCAATCTGCGCAAGCGACTGGATCACGTATCGCGGCGGGGGGCCGTGGCGATCGACGGGCGCGTCCGCACGGTTGATCCAGATCGCGGCGAATCCGAACGATTGCGCGCCGATCGCGTCCCAGGCGTTCGCCGATACGAACGCGATCCGCGCAGGCGCAGCGCCGATCCTCTGCGCGGCATGGGCATAGACCTGCGGCGAAGGCTTGTACACGTCGACGTCATCCACCGACAGGACGCCGGCCAGGCGAGGGGCGAGCCCGCTCGCATCGACGAGCTGCGCGAGACTCGACCGGGTGCCGTTGCTCAGGATCCAGCAGGGACGCGGAGACAGCGCGGCCAGCGCCGCGCGCGCATCCGGAAAGGGCGCGAGATGCAGGTAGGCCTCCGCGAGCCGGCGCATGGCCTCGCCGGTCAGCGCGATGCCGAGCGCGTCGCTGGCGTAGTCGAGTGCCCGCGCGGTGAGGTCGTCGAAGCCGGGCCGCGGCCGTTGCGAAGACTGCATGAGCGAGGCCAGCCAGGTGTACTCGAGCTGCTTCGCGCGCCAGAGGCGGGAGAGCTCCATGCCGCGGCCTGGCGCGAACTCCTCCGCCAGCACGGAGATCGAGTGCACGTCGAACAGCGTGCCGTAGGCATCGAAGACGAAGGCCGCAGGAGAATTCATCGCACGATCTGAGCTGTCGCGTCGTCGGGAAAAAAAAGAGGGGTTACACTTTCGCGTAACCCCTTGGTTCAGTTTGGTGGGCATTGCTGGGTTCGAACCAGCGACCCCTCCCGTGTGAGGGGAGTGCTCTACCGCTGAGCTAAACGCCCCGCGAACCCAGACAGGAGCCGCGATTTAACCATAGCCCCGGAAGCAGGGTCAAACCAACTTCCGGCCGATGTCCATGCCTGTCCAGGACAGAATTGCACGAAAAAGGAGCGCTCCTGCCCGGTTTCGGGGAGTGCGATAGGCCGTGGCGCCAATAGGGTCTAGTTAACCCTCTGGCGGGCAACGAAATCCTGCGCTGGCGCACCGCTTGCTAACCTTCGAGTAGCCGACCCTTTGCCCGTATGACCTCCCGCCCGTACGACGAAATGACTTCCCCGGAAACCGGGGTCCGGCCCCATTACCGGGCCTTTGCGGACTGGCTCGAGCGGACGGACACCGCCCGCATCGCCCAGAAGCGCGACGAGGCCGAGCGTGCCTTCCATCGCGTCGGCATCACGTTCGCCGTCTACGGCGACAATGGCGGCACCGAGCGCCTCATTCCGTTCGACATCGTTCCGCGCATCATCCCCGCGGACGAATGGACGATGCTCGAGCGAGGCCTGAAGCAGCGCGTGCATGCGCTCAATCTCTTTCTCGAGGACGTCTACCACGAGCAGCGCATCCTGAAGGCGGGTGCGATCCCCGCGGATCGCGTGCTCGGCAACGCGCAATACCGCCGCGAGATGGCCGGCATGGACGTGCCGGGCGGCATCTACGCGCACATCGCGGGTGTCGACATCGTGCGGGCCGGACAGGGCGAGTACTACGTGCTGGAGGACAACCTGCGCGTGCCGTCGGGTGTGTCCTATATGCTGGAGAACCGCAAGATGATGATGCGGCTCTTCCCCGAGCTCTTCGCCACGCGCTCGATCCGTCCGGTGCAGCACTATCCCGACCTGCTGCTCGAGAACCTGCGCGCGGTGGGACCCAAGCGCGAGGAGGCGCCGACCGTGGCGGTGCTCACGCCGGGCGCCTACAACTCCGCGTACTTCGAGCACGCGTTCCTCGCCCAGCAGATGGGCGTCGAGCTGGTCGAGGGCCAGGATCTCTTCGTCCAGAACGACACCGTCTTCATGCGGACCACGCGCGGGCCGCGGCGCGTTCACGTGATCTACCGCCGCGTCGATGACGACTTCCTCGACCCGCTCGCGTTCCGCAAGGACTCGATGCTGGGCGTTCCCGGGCTGTTCGCGGCCTACCGCGCCGGCCGGGTGACGCTGGCCAATGCCATCGGCACCGGCGTGGCCGACGACAAGTCGATCTATCCTTACGTGCCCGAGATGATCCGCTACTACCTCTCGGAGGAGCCGATCCTCAACAACGTGCCGACTTTCATGTGCTACAAGCCGCAGGATCGCGATCACGTGCTCGCGCACATCCCCGAGCTCGTGATCAAGGAGGTGCACGGCGCAGGCGGATACGGCATGCTGGTGGGACCCGCATCGACGGCCGAGGAGCGGGCGGCCTTCCGCGAGAGAATCCTCGCCAATCCGGAGAAGTACATCGCCCAGCCCACGCTCGCGTTGTCGACCTGCCCGACGTTCGTGGGGGCCGGCATCGCGCCGCGCCACATCGACCTGCGCCCGTACGTGCTGTCGGGCGCCGACATCGACCTCGTGCCCGGCGGCCTCACCCGCGTCGCGCTGCGGGAAGGCTCCCTGGTGGTCAACTCGTCCCAGGGCGGCGGGACGAAGGACACCTGGGTCCTGGCATAGGCGCTCCCATGCTCTCACGCACCGCAAACGAGCTTTACTGGATGGCGCGCCACATCGAGCGCGCCGAGAACACCGCGCGCCTGCTCGACGTCACCTACCGGACGTCGTTGCTCCCGTACGAGCCGCAGGAACCCGGGCTCGCCTGGGCACAGCCCTGGGCGGTGCCGCTCATCTCGACCGGAAGTGCCACCGGTTTCTACCAGGCGTATCCGCAGCTCACCGCCGAGAACGTCATGAAGTACATGGTCCTCGATGCCGGGAATTCCTCGTCGATCTACTGCTGCATGCGTGCCGCCCGCGAGTCGGCGCGCAGCGTCCGCGGCGCCATCACGTCCGAGATGTACGAGGACCTGAACAGCGCCTGGATCGAGATGCGTGCTTACGACCTCGCACGCCTGCAGTCGGCCGGGGTGGCGAACTTCCTCGAATGGGTGAAGATGCGCTCGCACCTGTTCCGAGGCGTCACCTTCGGCACCATGCTGCGTGACGAGGCCTACCACTTCATCCGGCTCGGGACCCACCTCGAGCGCTCGGACAACACGGCGCGCATCCTCGACACCAAGTACCACATCCTGCTGCCCTCGGCGGCGGACGTGGGCGGCGCGGTCGACTATTACCAGTGGGCTTCGCTCCTGCAATCCGTCTCGGGCTTCGAGTCCTACCGCAAGATCTACAGCGACGTCATTTCGCCGCGGCGGGTGGCCGAGCTTCTCGTGCTGCGCGACGATATGCCGCGTTCGCTCCACAGCTGCTTCAACTTCATCGAGGACACGCTCGAGCTGCTCTGCGACGACAGCAGCGCCGAGATACGGCGGCAGGCGGGCGAGATGCACGCTCGCCTTCATTTCGGCCGCACCGACGACATCATTCGCTTCGGCCTCCATGAATACCTGATGGACTTCATCCAGCGCGTGTCCCTCCTGGGCGACGAGATCAGCCAGCACTTCCTGGCGCCTGGTTAATGATTACTGCCGGTTGATACGCGCCCGCGTGGCGGGCGCGTCTTTGGGCTCGGATAGAATCACCTGTTTAGCATTCGCCCCTGCCATGACTTATTGCGTTGCCATGTCGCTCGACGCCGGGATGATCTTCGCGTCGGACTCCCGCACCAATGCGGGCGTGGACCAGATCGCCCGCTTCTCCAAGATGCGCGTGTTCGCGCAGGAGGGGCAGCGCGTCATCGTCATGCTTTCATCCGGCAACCTGTCGATCACCCAGAACGCGATCAACGTGCTGGAGATGCGCGCGCGCGGTGGCGACAACCAGCTCAATCTGTGGAACGCCGAGTCGATGTTCGACGTCGCGCGGCTCCTGGGGGATTGCCTGCGCGAGGTGAAGAACCGCGACGGCCCGTACCTCGTCCAGAACAACATCGACGCCCACGCCAATTTCATCGTGGGAGGCCAGGTCCGGGGGGAGCCGCCGCGCCTCTTCAACGTCTACGGCGAAGGCAACTTCATCGAGGCGACGCCCGACACGTGCTACTTCCAGATCGGCGAGACCAAGTACGGCAAGCCGATCATCGACCGCGTGATCAAGCGCACGACCACGCTGCTCGACGCGACCAAGTGCACGATGGTGTCGTTCGACTCCACCATGCGCTCGAACATCTCGGTCGGGCTGCCCATCGACCTCCTCGTCTACGAGACTGACTCGCTGCGCATCAAGCTCCAGCGGCGCATCGAGGAGGTCGACCCCTACTTCCAGATGGTGCACACGCAGTGGGGCGAGGGCCTGCGCCGCGTGTTCGCCCAACTGCCCGATCCGGACTGGACATAGCTCGATCATGACTCGACGAGGCCGGTTCCGCGCAGGTCGGACTCCAGTCCGGCATGGATGCGTCGCGTCGGGCTGAACCCCGACCTGCACACAATGGCCATCCGCGTCGCCCTGTCGCATCGCACGAGCTACACCTTCGACCGCCTGGTCGGCCTCGGCCCGCACGAGATCCGCCTGCGCCCCGCGCCGCATTGCCGTACGCCGGTGCTCGGATACTCGCTCAACGTCAAGCCCGAGAAGCACTTCCAGAACTGGCAGCAGGACCCCTACGGCAACTGGGTCGCGCGTCTGGTCTTCCCCGAGCCCACGCAGAAGCTCGAGATCGAGATCGACCTCGTCGCCGATCTCACGGTCATCAATCCGTTCGACTTCTTCGTCGAGGAGTACGCCGAGAAGTATCCGTTGCGGTATGCGGACGCGCTCGCCAAGGAGCTGATCCCGTTCCTCGAGACCGAGGCCCTGGGTCCCCGGCTCTCGGCCTGGCTCGACGACTTCAGGAAGACGATCACGCCGGGCGAGAACACCGTCCTGCTGCTCGTGCGGTTG
>CAZIZD010000277.1:0-6337 GCA_964543615.1 uncultured Alcaligenaceae bacterium
GCCCGGCGTTGCCGCTGCTGCCCACCACGCTGCCGATGTTCACGATGCGCCCGTGGCGCGCCTTCATCATGCCGCGCATGACCGCCTTGGACAGGCGATACACGGGCGTCAGGTTGGTGGCGAGGATGGTGTCCCACTCCTCGTCCTTCATGCGCAGCAAGAGGTTGTCGCGCGTGACGCCCGCGTTGTTGACGAGGATGGTCACGGCGCCGAAGCGCGTCTCGATGTCCTTCAGCACGCTTTCGCAGGCCACACCGTCCTTGACGTCGAGCTTTACGCCGGTGCCGGGGTTGCCGGTCTCCGCGAGCATCGACGCAATGGCCGCGGCGCCCTCATCCGTCGTCGCGGTGCCCACGACCGTGGCGCCGTCCTGTGCGAGCCGCTGGGCGATGGCACGGCCGATGCCGCGCGACGCGCCCGTGACGAGCGCCACATGACCCTGAAGCGGTGTGTCGCTCATTTCAACTCTCCGATGGCCGCGGCGATGGCCTCGCTGTCGGTGAGCGCGTAGGCGGGAAGACCCTCCTGGATGCGCCTGGTGAGTCCCGCGAGCACCTTGCCCGGGCCGCATTCGACGATGTGCGTCACGCCCATGCCGGCCATCGCGCGGATGGTCGCGGTCCAGTGCACGGGATTGGATGCCTGCCGCGAGAGCGCCTCGCGGATCTCGTCGTGGTCGCGATGCTGCGCCACGTCGACGTTGTGGATCACGGGAATGGAGGGCGTGGCGACGCTCACCATGCGCAATCGCGTGGCGAGCTCGTCCGCCGCGTGACGCAGGAGCGAGCTGTGGAACGGCGCCGACACCGGCAGCAGCACGCCGCGCTTCGCGCCCTTCTGCTTGGCAAGACCGATGGCGCGCTCGACCGCCTCCTTGTGTCCCGCGATGACGAGCTGCCCGGGCGCGTTGAAGTTGACCGCCTCGCACACCTGGCCTTGCGCCGCTTCGGCGCATGCCGACACTACCGCACCGTCATCGCCGCCCATGATCGCGGCCATCGCGCCGTGACCCGGCGGAACCGCCTGCTGCATCGCTTGCGCGCGAAAGCGCACGAGCGGCACGGCATCGCGAAACGCGAGCGCACCCGCCGCCACCAGCGCCGTGTATTCGCCGAGGCTGTGCCCCGCGACGACCACGGGCATGGGTCCGCCCGAGGCCTGCCATGCGCGCCATGCGGCGACCCCTGCAGTGAGCATGACCGGCTGCGTGTTGGTCGTGAGCGCGAGCTTCTCCTGCGGACCGTTCTCGACCAGCGCCCAGAGGTCTTCGCCGAGCGCGTCCGAGGCCTCGGCGAACGTTTCGCGCACCACGGGATGCGCGGCGAATCCGTTCATCATCCCGATTGCCTGCGATCCCTGGCCGGGGAACACGAATGCGAGCTTCATGTGAGGAGTGTTTCGTTGTCAGTAGCGGAGAAAGACGGAGCCCCACGTGAAGCCGCCGCCCACGCCCAGCAGCATCACGTGCTGACCGGAACGGATGCGGCCGTCACGCACCGCGATGTCGAGCGCCATCGGGATGGACGCCGCCGAGGTGTTGCCGTGGATGTCGACGGTGACCACCAGCCGCTCGTGCGGCAGGTGCAGCTTCTTCATCGTCGCATCCATGATGCGGATGTTCGCCTGGTGCGGAATGACCCAGTCGATGTCGGAGGGCGCCTTGCCAGTGGCTTCGAGCGCCTCGTTCGCGCAGTCGGCGAGCACCTTGACCGCGAACTTGAATACGGCGGTGCCGTCCATGTGCAGGAACGGCGTGCCAGAGACGGCGCCGTTGCGGACGGTGCCCGGCACGCAAAGGATGTCGCGGTGGCTGCCGTCCGCATGCAGGTGCGACGTGAGGATGCCGGGCTCTTCGGAGGGCACGATCACCACCGCGCCCGCGCCGTCACCGAACAGCACGCACGTGCCGCGGTCGTTCCAGTCGAGGATGCGCGAGTAGATCTCGGCGCCGATCACGAGTGCGTTGCGTGCGGCGCCGCTCTTCACCATCTTGTCGGCGATCGCAAGCGCATATACGAAGCCCGAGCACACCGCGGCGATGTCGAACGCGGCGCCGCCGTTCCTGATGCCGAGCTTGTCCTGCACGATGCTCGCCGTCGACGGAAAGATCATGTCGGGCGTGGCGGTGGCCACGATGATCAGATCGATGTCGGCCGCCGTCATGCCGGCGGCCGCGATGGCTTCGCGCGCGGCGTTGGCCGCGAGGTCCGACGTGGCCTCGCTGTCGGCGGCGATGTGCCGCTGGCGGATGCCCGTGCGCGAGCGGATCCACTCGTCGCTGGTTTCGACGCGCTGCGCGAGCGCCTCGTTGGTGAGCACGTTGGCCGGCAGGTAGCGTCCCGTGCCGGCGATGCGGCTAGCCGGCATTGGGCTCCGCCACGGGTTCGGCTTGCACGGGCATGCGCGCGATCTCGCGCGCGATCTTCGAGAGGACGTCGCTTGCGACTTCGGCATGCGCCTTATGGAGGGCGTGCCCGAATCCCAGCACGTCGGCGCTGCCGTGGCTCTTGACGACCACGCCTTTGAGCCCCACGAGCGTGGCGCCGTTGTAGCGGCGCGGATCGACGCGCTTCTTGAACGCGTTGAGCGCGGGCAAGGCCGCGAGGGCTGCGAGCTTGCGTCCCGGATTGGCCGTGAACTCCGCTCGCAGGAAGTCGTAGAGCATGACCACGAGTCCCTCGGACACCTTGAGCGCGACGTTGCCCACGAAGCCGTCGCACACGACGACGTCGGTCGTGCCGCGATAGATGTCGTCGCCCTCGATGTTGCCGTAGAAATTGATCGGCGCGTGCTTCAGGAGCTCGGCCGTGTCCTTCACGACCTCGTTGCCCTTGATCTCTTCCTCGCCGATGTTGAGGAGGCCCACCGTGGGACGCTCGATGCCCTCCACCGCAGTGGCAAGCGCGCTGCCCATGACGGCGAACTGCACGAGCTGCTGGGGCGTGCAGTTGACGTTGGCGCCGAGGTCGAGCGCCGTGGTGACGCCCTTGCGCGTGGGAAGCTGCGAGGCGATGGCAGGACGGTCGATGCCGGGCAGGGTCTTGAGCACGAAGCGCGCGATGGCCATGAGCGCGCCCGTGTTGCCCGCGGACACGCATGCCTGGGCCTCGCCATCCTTCACCAGGTTGATGGCGACGCGCATCGACGAGTCCTTCTTCTTGCGCAACGCGTCGGCCGGCGGCTCGTCCATCGCCACCACCTCGCTGCACGCGCGAACGCGGATGCGCTCCCTGGCGGGCGAAGTGGTCTTGGCGAGCGCCTCGGTGAGCGCGGGCTCGAGGCCTACGAGCACGACGTGCGCGTCCGGATGCTCCTCGAGGAACTGGAGCGACGCGGGGACGGTCACGGACGCACCGTGGTCCCCGCCCATCGCGTCGACTGCGATCGTGACCGGCATGCCATCGACCCTGTAGGTCGCGCTTCAGCGCGACGCGCGTCGCGTCGGGCTGGAGCCCGATCTACAGGCGATTTACTCGTCGGCCTTCGTCTTGACGACCTTCTTGCCGCGGTAATAGCCGCTCGGGCTGATGTGATGACGCAGGTGCGTCTCACCCGTCACCGGCTCGACGCCGAGCGCCGGGGCGGTGAGGTGATCGTGCGCACGGTGCATGCCGCGCTTGGACGGCGACTTCTTGTTCTGCTGAACTGCCATGGGGTACTCCTCGTTATCGTTTGATGCAGTGACCTTCGTTACCGCTGCCCTCGCCTTGCCGTGGCGTCATCCGTCGATCTTCGCGCATTCGGTGTCGTGCATGGGCGCATAGGGCAGCGTCAACAACAGTTCTTCCTCGACCAGCCCGGCCGCATCGAGCGGATGGTCGGCGATCACCACCTCGTGATCGCAGCTCGCGTCGAGCTCGTCGGCGTCCTTCTCGCTTCTCGCCAGCACTGTGAGCGTGCGATGCTCCACGGGCAGCGGGAAGTCGGACAGGCAGCGCTGGCACGTCACCGGCACGGCGCCCGCGAGGGCGATGGCAATGGCTGGCCGGCCTAGCTCGTCGGTCGTTCCCTCGATGCGCCACGCAACGCGGCTTTCACCGGGCGCCACGCGGTCGAAAAGGCGCTCCGACGACTCCACATCGAGCGTTCCCTCGATAACTCCGCGCTCGCGAGCGAGCCGCCAAGCGTCGAACATGCCCGCCGCTTTCATGGACCTGTCGCTCAAAGGCAGTCGAGGAAAACGTAAAATGATAGCGCAAAGCACCCCAAGGTGTCAAAGAAATGCCAGATAAATCAACGGCAAGGCCCAGGGCACTCGTGCTCGGATCGACGTCCCGCTACCGGCGCGAGCTGCTCGCGCGGCTCGGATTGCCATTCGAGATCGCCGCCCCCGACGTCGACGAGTCGCCCCTTCCCGGCGAGCGCCCCGTCGATACGGCCATGCGCCTGTCCGAGGCCAAGGCACGGGCGGTCGCCGCGCGCTTTGCCGACGCACTCGTCATTGGGTCGGACCAGGTGGCCGACTGCGACGGACGCGCCGTCAGCAAGCCTGGGGATCACGCGACCGCGCAACGCGAGTTGCGTGCCCTGTCCGGCCGGACGATCGTGTTCCACACCGGCCTCGCGCTCGTCGACGCCGCGAGCGGCCGCTGCCAGCGCGCGATGGTCGACGTGACGAGCGTGTTCCGCGAGCTCGGCGACGCCGAGATCGACGCCTATCTCGAGCGGGAGAAGCCCTACGACTGCGCCGGCGGCGTCAAGTCCGAGGCGCTCGGCATCGCGCTGTTCGAGCGCATCGCCGCGGACGATCCCACCGCGCTCATCGGACTGCCGCTCATCGCGCTCTGCCGCATGCTGCGCGCGGAAGGCGTGAATCCCCTGCGATGACGGGCGCGCTCTACCTCGTTCCGAACCTGCTGGGCGTGGTCCCGCCCGAGGACGTGCTGCCCGCCCGCACGCTCGCCGTCGCGCGCAGGCTCACGCACTGGGTCGTCGAAACGCCCAAGCCCGCGCGCGCGTTCCTGAAGTCGATCGGTCACGAGCGCGCGATTGCCGATCTCACCATGCGCACGTTCGAGGATCACGACGTGCAAGCGTGGCTCGCCGCGGGCCACGACGTGGGGGTGCTCTCGGACGCGGGATGCCCCGGCATTGCCGATCCCGGTGCCGCGGTGGTGGCCATGGCGCATCGCGCCGGCGTGCGCGTCGTGCCGCTCGTCGGGCCTTCGTCGATCCTGCTCGCGCTCATGGCCTCGGGCATGAACGGCCAACGCTTTGCGTTCCACGGCTACCTGCCCGTGCCGGCCGACGAACGTGCAAACGCAATCCGCAAGCTCGAGGAGGACTCGCGCGCCTCCGGGCGCGCGCAGATTTTCATAGAGACGCCCTATCGCAATGCGGCGATGCTCGCGTCGCTCGCACAGACGCTGCGGGGGGATACGGAATTCGTGGTTGCCGCGGATGTCACCTTGCCCACCGAGACGATCGAGCGCCGCGCGGCATCCGGGTGGAAGCGCGAGGATCCCGCGCGATTCGCGAAGCGCCCGGCGATCTACATCGTCGACGCCGCTGCGGCTAGCCGCGCACGGTAGGCGAATCCTCGATGTAGCTCTTGAGCATCCGGTTTTCGAACGACTGGTCCTCGTACACCGCGCGCGCCACATCGTGGAACGACACCACGCCTTCGAGGGTGGCGCCCTCCATCACGGGCACGTAGCGCGCATGATGCTCGAGCATGCGTCCGCGCAATTCCATGACGTCGAGTTGCGGGCTCGCGGTCAGCGGATCGCGATCGAGGATATCCGCAATGTGCAGGTCGCCGAGCGCGCCTTCGCGCTTGGCGAGCGCCGCGAGCACTTCCCGGAAGGTGAGCATGCCGGCAAGGCGGCCATGATCCATGACCACGAGGGAGCCGATGTCGTTGTCGGCCATCACCTTCACCGCATCGACCACCAGCCCCGTGAGCGTGGTCGTGTAGAGCGTGTTGCCCTTGATGCGCAGGATTTCGCTGACGAGCATGCTGCCCTCCGCTGTCGTGATCCCCTGCAGCGGAGGGTACTCCTCGAAACTCCTGCGGCGCAACGGCTACTTGTAGAGGACGCTGGGCAGCCAGAGGCCGATGCCCGGGAAGATGTAGAGCAGCGCGAGCGCCACGACCTGGATGGCCATGAAAGGCATCATCCCCGCGAAGATCTGGTTCAGCGTCACGTGCGGCGGCGACACGCCCTTCAAGTAGAAGGCGGCCATCGCCACGGGGGGCGACAGGAACGCGGTCTGGAGGTTGAGCGCCACGAGCAGGCCGAAGAACAGCGGATCGATGTTGAACTTCACGAGCAGCGGGATGAAGATCGGCACGAAGATCACGATGATCTCGGTCCATTCCAGCGGCCAGCCGAGC
>CAZIZD010000278.1:0-6289 GCA_964543615.1 uncultured Alcaligenaceae bacterium
GGGCGCCCGACGTCTGCAAGGGCTTCAGCAAGGACAGCGCGCACACGGCGCTCTCCGACACGCGCGATTCGATCGCGGAACTGCGCTTCTACCGGACGTTCATGGGACGGCTCGGCGGCGCGTCGCCCGCGTAGCTCGCGCCGGACGGCGCGGCGATCCGTGGCTGCAGCGCTCGACCAGGCGTCCCGGCCAACGGGAATTTCACTCGGGGTCGGTTGCAGGTCGCGTACGATCCGCCCCGGGAGACAGGCGGCTCCAGGCTTCCTGCGCCACGGCGCGGGTCGCGGCTGCCTGCACGACATCGCACCAGGAGCACACATGCAGGCCACGCAACCCGCTCGCGATTCCGCGAATCGCCGCGAAGTCTCGAAGTTGAAATTCACCGGCAGCGGCGAATTCCACCAGACGTTGCGCGCCCGCGTCGACGAATTCTTCCGCAGCACCGGGAAGCGTCCGCGCGACTGCTGGCAGATGTACCTCAAGACCGCGATCATCGCGGCGTGGTTCGGCGTCACCTACGCCTTGCTGGTCTTCTGGGCGGACGCGTGGTGGGAAGCCGTGCCGCTGGCGGTCTCGCTGGCGCTCGCCACGGGCGCGATCGGGTTCAACATCCAGCACGACGGCGGCCACCGCGCGTATTCCGACCGGCAGTGGGTGAACAGCGCGATGGCGATGAGCCTCGACCTGGTCGGCGGCAGCTCCTACATCTGGCGCTGGAAGCATTCGGTCTTCCACCACACCTACACGAACATCCAGGCGTACGACGCCGACATGGATCTCGGCGCGGTGGCGCGGCTCGCGCCTTACCAGAAGCTGCGCTTCTGGCAGCGCTGGCAACATTGGTACATCTGGCTGATGTACGGGATCATGACGATCCGCTGGCAGCTGTGGGGCGATTTCCGCGACCTCATCGCCGGCGACGCCGGCACGTTGAAGTTCCCGCGACCGAAGGGCTGGGCGCTCGTCAGCCTCATCGCCGGCAAGCTGGTGTTCCTGACGCTCGCGTTCGCCATCCCGCTGATGTTCCATTCGATCTGGGTGGTGCTGGGGTTCTATGCGTTGAGCATGGGCATCACCGGCCTGCTGCTCGCGGTCGTGTTCCAGCTCGCACACTGCGTGGAGGAGGCGGAGTTCCAGCCCGAGCCCGACGCGGCCGGCGAAGTGCACAACGCCTGGGCGATCCACCAGATCGAATCGACGGTCAATTTCGCGCGGCGCAGCCGCGTCCTGTCGTGGTTCGTCGGCGGGCTGAATTTCCAGATCGAGCACCATCTGTTCCCGCGCGTGTGCCACATCCACTACCCGGCGCTGTCGCGCGTGGTGGAAGCCACGTGTCGCGAGTTCGACGTGGATTACCGCGAGCACGGCTCCTTCTGGAGCGGCGTCGCCTCGCACTTCCGCTGGTTGCGGCGCATGAGCCGCGACCAGCAGGAAACCGCGCAGGCCTGAGCGGCGTCGCGTCGGGGCAGGGTGGCCGGCCGCGCCCGCCACCCTGCGGGCGATTCGCGAACCGCTACTTCAGGTCCAGCTGCTGGATCATCTCGATGCCGAGGATGGTGCGGTAGGCATTCCGGTCCGCGGTGCCCTTCGCGTCCTGCGCGCGCGTCGTGCCGAGCGCCTTCGCGATCACGGGATCGGCGCGTTCGTCGTAGCCGTCGAACGCGGCCCAGTTCGCGTAGGTCGTCGTGAGGTAGAGGTCCGGGTCGTCGGGCGAGCGCGGCTGCGTCTGGTAGACGCCGTAGTCGAGGATGACCTTCGCGTCCTTCAGCGCCTGCTGTTCCTTCTTCCAGCTGGACTGGAGATAGGTCATGTATTCGTCGAAGTGACCCTGCTGGATCTTGATTCCGACGACCTGCATGACGGGACCGTTGGTGTAGGCGCGGTCCTGCGCGACGACCGGAAACGCGAGGCAGGCCAGCAGGCCCCAGAGCCACAGCGTGCTGCGATTCATGGCATCACTCCCGGGATGCGCCGCCGGACGGCGGCGAGCGGACGCTACTCCGCTGGGAGGACCACGCAATACGCAGTATTGGGTATGGCGTTGCATGCCGAATCGGCGTACCGCGACCGCCTCGGCGCCGCTCGGCGCGGATCGAGGCGCCTGCGGGTCACATCGACTTCTTGCGGGCCAGGCGCAGCCACGTGTCGACCACCGTGTCGGGATTCAGCGAGACCGATTCGATGCCCTGGTCCATCAGCCATTCGGCGAGGTCGGGATGGTCGGACGGGCCCTGGCCGCAGATGCCGATGTACTTGCCGGCCTTCTTCGCGGCCTTGATCGCCATCGAAAGCAGCACCTTCACCGCCTCGTTCCGCTCGTCGAACAGGTGCGCGACGATGCCGGAATCGCGGTCGAGGCCGAGCGTCAGCTGCGTGAGGTCGTTCGAGCCGATCGAGAAGCCGTCGAACAGCTCGAGGAACTGGTCGGCGAGCAGCGCGTTCGACGGGATTTCGCACATCATGATCAGCTTGAGGCCGTTCTCGCCGCGCTTCAGCCCGTTCTTCGCGAGCGTGTCGATCACCTTCCGGCCTTCCTCGACGGTGCGCACGAACGGGATCATCACCCAAGCATTCGTCAGGCCCATCTCGTCGCGCACCTTCTTCATGGCGCGGCATTCGAGCGCGAAGCAATCGGCGAACGACGGATCGACGTAGCGCGACGCGCCGCGGAACCCGATCATCGGGTTCTCCTCGTGCGGCTCGTACTGCTTGCCGCCGATCAGGTTCGCGTACTCGTTCGACTTGAAGTCGGACAGGCGCACGATGACCGGATGCGGCGCGAACGCCGCCGTCAACGTCGCGATGCCCTCGGCGAGGCGGTCCACGTAGAACGACACGGGATCCGCGTAGCCCGCGAGCAACGGCTCGATCTGCTTCTTCACGTCCGCCGGCTGGCGGTCGTATTCGAGCAGCGCGCGCGGATGCACGCCGATCTGGCGCGCGATCAGGAACTCGAGCCGCGCGAGGCCGATGCCCGCGTGCGGCAGCTGCGCGAAGTCGAACGCGCGCTCCGGGTTGCCCACGTTCATCATGATCTTCAGCGGCGCCGGCGGCATCTTGCCGAGGTCGGCCGACATCTTCTCGAACGGCAGCTTGCCGTCGTAGATGAAGCCCGTGTCGCCTTCCGCGCAGGAGACCGTGACCTCGCTGTCGTTCGCGATGCGCGACGTGGCGTCGCCGCAGCCGACGACCGCGGGGATGCCGAGCTCGCGCGCGATGATCGCCGCGTGGCACGTGCGGCCACCGCGGTTCGTCACGATCGCGGCCGCGCGCTTCATGATCGGCTCCCAGTCGGGATCCGTCATGTCGGTGACGAGTACGTCGCCGGGCTTCACGCGGTTCATCTCGGCGATCGACTTCACGACGCGCGCGGTGCCGGCGCCGATCTTCTGGCCGATCGAGCGGCCTTCGGCGACCACCTTGCCCTTCGCGCCGAGCACGAAGCGCTCGATCGTCTGCACGCGCTCGCGCGACTTCACCGTCTCGGGGCGCGCCTGCACGATGTAGACCTTGCCCGTGAGGCCGTCCTTCGCCCACTCGATGTCCATCGGGCGGCCGTAGTGGTTCTCGATGGTGACGGCCTGGCGCGCGAGCTCGTGCACGTCGGCGTCGGAGATCGAGAAGCGGTTGCGGTCGACGGCCGGCACGTCCTCGTTGCGCACGCCGCGCTGGCCCTGGCCGGCGTACACCATGCGGATCTGCTTGCTGCCGAGCTGGCGGCGCAGGATCGCGGGCCGGCCCTGCGCGAGCGTCGGCTTGTAGACGTAGAACTCGTCCGGATTCACCGCGCCCTGAACGACGTTCTCGCCCAGACCATAACTGGACGTGACGAACACGGCGTCGCGGAAACCGGACTCGGTGTCGAGCGTGAAGATCACGCCCGACGCGCCGATGTCGGAGCGCACCATCAACTGCACGCCGGCGGAGAGGAACACGTCCTCGTGCTTGAAGCCGTGGTGCACGCGATACGCGATCGCGCGGTCGTTGTAGAGCGAGGCGAACACTTCCTTGACCTTCAGGACGACGTCGTCCACGCCTTCGACGTTCAGGAACGTCTCCTGCTGGCCCGCGAACGACGCGTCGGGCAGGTCTTCCGCGGTGGCGGACGAGCGTACGGCAACGGACGCGACGCGGCCGGCGTCCTCGGAGAGCTTGTGGTACGCGTCGCGGATCGCCTGGTCGAGCTCGGGCTGCAGCGGCGTCTCGATCACCCAGCGGCGGATTTCGGCGCCGGCCTTCACCAGCGATTCCACGTCGTCGACGTCGAGCGTGGCGAGCTTGTCGTGGATCCGTTTCGCGAGCCCGCTCTGCGAGACGAACGTGCGGAATGCGTCCGCCGTCGTCGCGAAGCCACCCGGGACCGATACGCCGAGCTGCGCGAGGTTGCCGATCATCTCGCCGAGCGAGGCGTTCTTGCCGCCGACCTGCGGCAGGTCGGACAGGCGCAGCTGATCGAGCCAGAGCACGAGCGCGGACATGGGAGCTCCGAAAAGGGCGGGGTGCGCCCCGGGGACCCGGGCGGCGCGAAGGCGCGCATGATCCTAGGTTCGGGTAGGCGAAACAACCTTGCGGCCGGCTGGGGCGGGCAGGGGATTTGCGTACACTCGCCAAAAGCCCGCCGGAGCCGCCATGCGCCGCACGATTTTCTACATCTCCGACGGGACCGGCATCACGGCCGAAACCATCGGGCACAGCGTCCTGACGCAGTTCGAGGGTGTCGAGTTCGATGCCTGGCGCATTCCGTTCGTGGATAACGAGGAGAAGGCGCACGCGGCCGTCGCGCGCGTCCGCAATGCCCAGGCGATCACCGGCGCGCGGCCGATCGTGGTGAATACGGTGATGGACCAGCACCTGTGCGAAATCCTGGCGAGCTCGGGCGCGCTGATCCTCGACGTGTTCGCGCCGTTCATCGCGCCGCTGGAGAACGAGCTCCAGACCAAGCGCTCCTCGCGGGTCGGGCAGGCACACGGCCTCGTCAACTTCGCGGAGTACGAGCAGCGCATCAACGCGACCAACTTCGCGCTGTCGCACGACGACGGCATCGACATGAACTACAACGACGCGGAGGTGATCCTCGTCGGCGTGTCGCGCTCGGGCAAGACGCCTACCTGCCTGTACATGGCGCTGCACTTTGGCGTGAGCGCCGCGAACTATCCGCTCACCGAGGACGACCTGCAGCGACAGGAGCTGCCATCGAAGCTGCAGCCGCACCGGAAGAAGCTCTACGGCCTGACGATCGATCCCGCGCGATTGCAGCAGGTGCGCCAGCAGCGCCGGCCCGATTCGAAGTACGCGACGATGGAGCAATGCCGCTGGGAAGTCGCGGCGGCGGAGAAGCTGCTGAAGCGCGAGCGCATCCCGATGCTGTCCACGACGCACACGTCGATCGAGGAGATCGGCAGCAAGGTGCTCGCTGCGCTCGGCATCGAGAAGCATTTGTTCTGACGCACCGGGCAGCGGAGACCGTGGTGCTTCGCGAACGCCTGCATCTCCACACCCCCGACTGCGTCGCGTTGCGACGCAGTCACCCCCTGACTCAGGGGGTACGAATGATTTCCGCGCACGTCACGGACGCATCGCGGAACGGTGCGATGGGAACACGATTCTAGTGGAAATCGCGGGCGTTTCGACAGTCTGGGCGGCCTTGACCCCGGTGCTATAGTCCAAGGCATGTCGTCCATCACGATCAACAGGGAACACGCCGCACGCGGACGCTTCGCGTGGCTCATGGGCGTGTACGGCGAGAACTACTGGCGCCTCGTGAACCTGTTCTCGCCCGATCGCATCGATTGCGGGCGCTACGTCTCGAGCGTCGGCGACGGCCTCGACGTGCAGCTCGACGTGATCGCGAAGCATCCGTACACGCTCGAGCTGAAGCTCTCGTACACGTTCCACGACGAGCTCACGGGCCAGCCCGATCCGTCCGCGCACATCCTCTGCTACCGCGACGCGCGTGTTGCAGAAGTGACTGCGTGCTACGTCGGCTCGCGCCTCGAGGACGTGCTGGGCCGCTTCCCGGACGCACGCACGGTGCTCGAGCACCGGCTGCGCATGAACGGCTTCCTCGACAAGTGGCTCGAGTACCTGGCCGACCGCGGCCACTCGCGCTTCACCCTCAAGCCCCTCGAGCAACCCGCCTCCGCCTGATGCGGAGCGCGAACCGCTTTTGATCTCGGAGGCCCCCTTGAGTAAAGGGGGCCGGCTGATTCGCGGCAGCGAATCAGCGGGGGTTGTGGAAGCAAACCCGTGGAGTCCACCACAAATGCAAAGGGCCGCAGAGCGGCCCTTT
>CAZIZD010000279.1:0-6281 GCA_964543615.1 uncultured Alcaligenaceae bacterium
GAGTCCCGAGATCACGACCGCAATGGAGATCGTCACTGCGAATTGCCGGTAAAGCTCGCCCGTCAGTCCGCCGAGGAACGCGATCGGCACGAAGACGGCGGTCAGCGTGAGCACGATCGCGATGATCGGCCCCGTGACCTCATGCATGGCCTTGATCGCTGCCTCGCGCGGCTTGGCGCCTTCCTCCTGCATGATGCGCTCGACGTTCTCCAGCACCACGATCGCGTCGTCGACCACGATGCCGATCGCGAGCACCATGCCAAACAGCGTCAGCGTGTTGATCGAGTACCCGAGGACGAACAGGCCGGCGAACGCGCCCAGCAGCGAGACGGGGACGGCGACGAGCGGGATGATCGTCGCGCGCCAGCTCTGCAGGAACAGGTACACGACGAGGAACACGAGGATCATCGCCTCGCCGAGCGTGTACACCACCTCCTTGATCGAGACCTCGACGAAGCGCGTCGTGTCGTAGGGCACCGCGTAGGAGAGGCCCTGCGGGAACCTCGTGGAGAGGTCGGCCATCGTGGTGCGCACGGTCTTGGCGACCTCGAGCGCGTTGGCGCCGGGCTGCAGGAAGATGCCGACGAGTGTGGCCTCCTTGCCGTTGTAGCGGCCGATGAAGTCGTAGTCCTTCGAGCCCAGCTCGACGCGCGCGACTTCGGACAGGCGCACCATCGAGCCGTCGGGGTTCGCGCGCACGATGATGTTGGCGAACTCCTTCGGGTCCGAGAATCGGCCCTGGGTCGTGATCGTGTAGGTGAGGTCCTGCCCCTTGGCGATCGGCGCCTGGCCGACCTTGCCCGCGGCGAACTGCGCGTTCTGCTCGTTGACGGCACGGATCACGTCCGACGGCGTCATCTTGAGCTGCGTCAGGCGATCCGGCAGCAGCCAGATGCGCATCGCGTAGTCCTTGGCGCCGAAGATCTGCACGTTGGTCGTGCCCGGCAGCCGCTTCAGCTGGTCGAGCACGTTGAGCGTGACGTAGTTGCTGATGAAGAGGTCGTCGTAGCGGCCGTCGGGCGAGTAGAACGCGAGCACCTGCAGGAACGACGAGCTCCCGCGCTCGACGGTCACGCCCTGCCGCCGCACTTCCTCCGGAAGCCGCGGCTCCACCTGCTTGACGCGGTTGTTGACGTTGACCGCCGCGTCGTCGACGTTGGTGCCGATCTCGAACGTGACCTGGATCGACACCACGCCGCTCGACGACGACGTCGAGCCCATGTAGATCATGTTGGGCACGCCGTTGATCGCGTTCTCGAGCGGCGCGGCGACGGTCTGCTCCAGCGTCTCGGCGGACGCGCCGGGGTAGACGGCCGTGACGGTCACGACCGGCGGCGCGATCTCCGGGTATTGGGCGATGGGAAGCACGCGCATCGCGGCGAGACCCGCGAGCACGAGGAACATGGAGATTACGGCCGCGAAGATCGGCCGGTCGATGAAGAAGCGGCTGAACATGATCCGCCCTTACTTCTGCGCGGGCGCGGGCGCCGCGGGCTTGTCGGGGGCCGCCGGCGATGCAGGGGCGCCGCCGACCGCGATCGGGGCGCCGGGGCGCAGCTTCGCCACGCCGTCGACGATCACCTCGTCGCCGGGCTTCAAGCCGCTGTCCACGATCCACAGGTTCTGGCTGTCGAATGCAACCCAATCGCCGAGCACCACGGGGCGCACGGATGCGATCGGCTTGCCGTCCTTGTCCTTGTCGGTCACGTACACGTACTTGCCCTGCGTGCCGTCCATCACCGCGACCTGCGGCACGGCGATCGCGTTGTTGCGAACGGCCCCCAGGAGCTTCACGCGCACGAACTGGCCGGGCTTCAGGAGCCCGTCGCGGTTGACGACTTCCGCGCGCATCTCGAACGTGCCCGTGGACGGATTGATGCGCGGGTCGGAGAAGTTGATCTTCCCCTTGCGCTCGAGGACGGAACCGTCCGCAAGCCGCACCTGCACCTCGAATGCGTTGTCCTTCGGCAGCGTGAGCCGGCCTTCGCCGACCGCCTTGTTGAGGAGGAGCTGCTGGTTCTCGGCGATCGAGAACGGGATCCACATCGGGTCGACCTGCGAGATCGTCGTGAGCAGCGTCTCGTTGGCGTTGACGAGGCTGCCCTCCGACTTGGGCGCGCGGCTCGACAGCCCCGCGATGGGCGCGGTCACCTGCGTGTACCCGAGGTTGAGCTTGATCTCGGCGAGGCGGGCCTCCGCCGCCCGTACCGCGGCATTGGCAAGCTCCACATTGGATTGGGCGTCGTCCGCCTCCTTCTGCCCGACGGCCTTGCGCTCCGCGAGCGGCTTGAGCCGCGCGAGCTCGCGTGTGGCCTGAGCCTGCTGGGCCTGCGCGCGCACCACCTCCGCTTCGAGCGCCGCGGTCTGCGCGGCCAACGGCTTGGGATCGATCACGAACAGGACCTGCCCCGCCTTGACCGGCGCGCCCTCCTGGAAGAGCTTCTTCTCGAGGATCCCGGTCACCCGCGCGCGAACCTCCACTTCCTTCGAGCCGGTGGTCTGGCCCACGTACTCGAACGTGGCGGGCAGGGTCCTGGGTTGGACCTTGACCGTAGTCACGCTGGCGGGCGGCATTCCGTGGAATCCTCCTCCCGGAGGACTGGAAGGTCCGCAGGCGGCAAGGACTGCCGCGATCGAGGCGGCGAGGGTCGCACGGAGGCGCGGGAGGGTGGACATGGAGGGCTCCGGTGTCTTTCGGTGTTGTGCAAAGCCAGGCCGGACGGCCGTGCTTTGTTGCGACGCAACTTGCCAAGAGCGGCTAGATTACATACATTCACGAATGTTTGTAAAGGGCCGGCTCGATCGGCCAGGAAGGGCGGGCTTCGACCCGCAGGGGGAGACACCGGCGTATGGCTCGCAGGACAAAGGAAGAAGCGCTCGCGACGCGTGAGCGGCTGCTGGACGCTGCGCAGACGCGCTTCCGTGAGCACGGCGTCACCCGCACGTCGCTGGCCGAGGTCGCCACGGAGGCGGGCATGACCCGCGGCGCGGTCTACTGGCACTTCAAGGACAAGGCCGACCTCTTCCGGGCGATGTGTGACCGCGCCACCCTCCCGCTCGATGCGACGTTCGACCGCGCCGTGCAGACCGCCTCCGCCGATCCCTTGGGCACGCTGCGCACGCTGTCGATCAGTGCCCTGCAGCAGCTCGCCACCGACGCCCGGGCGCAGAACGTGTTCGAGATCGTCTTCCACAAGTGCGAGCTCGTCGACGAGCTGGCGGGCCTCGCAACGTCGCACAAGCAGGAGCGGACGGCGTGCCTCGGGCAGATCGAGGACATCCTGAGGCGGGCCTCGCGTGCCGGACAGCTGCCGGCCGACCTCGACGCCGGCCTGGCCACTCAGGCGCTGCATGCCTACATGGTGGGCATCATGCACGAATGGGTGCTCGACCCGGGCGCGTATGATCTTGCTGCATCCGCGCCGGGCTTCATCGATCTTTTCATCGGCGGGCTCGTCGCCCAGCCCCCGCGTATTCAAGCGTTCGGCGAGAGCGGGTGCTCACATACGGCGCCCCCGACGCGGCGCCGCGAACTCGAACAGGGAACATCATGACCACCATCCACAAGGCAGGCGTCATCGGCGCCGGCACCATGGGCAACGGCATCGCGCAGGCCTGCGCGGTGGCGGGCGTGCCCGTCGTCATGCTCGACGTCGACCAGCGCGCGGTCGACAAGGGCGTCGCGGCCATCGGCTCGAGCCTCGAGCGCCTGGTCAAGAAGGAAAAGATGTCGGCGACGGACAAGGAAGCCGCGCTCGGTCACGTGCGGGCGACCACCTCGTACGACGACCTCGCAGGCTGCGACCTCGTCATCGAGGCGGCGCCCGAGAATCTCGAGTTGAAGCTGCGGGTGCTGCGCGAGGCCGAGAAGCGGCTCGCCGCCGGCGGCATTCTCGCGTCGAACACGTCGTCCATCTCGATCACGGCGATGGCGGCCGCGGTCTCGCGGCCCGACGCCTTCGTCGGCCTGCACTTCTTCAATCCCGTGCCGATGATGGCGCTGGTGGAGGTCGTGAGCGGCATGCAGACCTCGGACGCCACGCGGCAAGCCGCCACCGCGTTCGCGAACCGGCTCGGCAAGACGCCGATCCAGGTGCGCAACAGCCCCGGCTTCGCGGTCAACCGCATCCTGTGCCCGATGCTGAACGAGGCGATCTTCGCGCTGCAGGAGGGCGTTGCCACCGCCGAGGCGATCGACGAGGGCATGAAGCTCGGCTGCGGCCATCCGATCGGGCCGCTCGCGCTGTGCGACCTCATCGGCATCGACGTCCTGCTTGCTGTCATGAACGTCTTCTACGAGGACTTTGCCGATCCCAAGTACCGGCCTGCGCCCCTCTTGAAGGAGATGGTCGCGGCGGGAAGGCTCGGCCGCAAGACGGGCCGCGGGTTCTACAGCTACAAGTAGGCGGACTCGCAGCGCGGACTCCGGTGCGCCGCGAAACCGCAGCCGCGTGCCATCGCGTCGGGCTCGACGCCCGCCCTATTCCTCGAAGTTGCGCAGCCCCGCGAGGTCGAGCACCGTGACCCCGCCGTAATCGATCCGCAGGAGGCCCACCTGCTCCAACCGCTGCAGCGCCTGGTTGGCGCGCTGCCGCGACAAGCCCGCGAGCTGCGCGATGTCCTCCTGCGACAGCGGAAGGTGCGGCTCGATGCCTGGATAGAGGATCGGGTTGAACATGCTCGCGACACAGCGCGCGACGCGCGCCTCGGGTCCCAGCAGCCGGTCGTGCTCGACCATGCCGATGAACTGGCCGAGCCGTTCGTTGAGCTGCGTGAGCAGGTAACGGTTGAACGCCATGCTCGTGTCGAGAAGCCACATGAACGTCGAACGCGGCATGTAGGCGATTTCACTTTGCCGCAGCGCAACGATGTCGTAGCGGCGCGGCTCGTCCTTGAGGAGCGATCCCTCGCCGAACCATCCGCCCGGCCCCACGCCCACGAAGCTGGTCGGCTTTCCCTCGGCGGACACGTTGGTCATCTTCACGAGGCCGTCCACGACGCCGATCCACGCTTCCACCGTCTCGCCCTTGCGGCACACGAGCGACCCCGGCGGGCACGCGCGCACGAGCGTCTCCGCCTCGACCCGCGCGAGGTCCGCGGGCGAGAGCGCCCGGGCCCAGGGCGAGGCGCGCAGGAGCGAAGCGAGCGAAGGCATGATGAGCAGCGGCCACGGGAGATTGTCGGCACGACGACAACCTCCGCGCGCGTTTCCCCCTACATTGACGCGGATACAGGCATTCTACGGGCACGCGAGTCGGGATAAGATGCGCGTCCCCATGCAATCGCAGCGGCCGTCGCAGGACAAGGACAAGGCCAACACAAGCCCCGCACGAGGGCAGCGGTTGAACGGATTCGGAGGAGTCGATGGAGGAGGTCTCGCACGCAGCGAAGCCGGGCGCCGGTGAGGCGAGCGCGGGATATACGTTCCCGCGCCTGCTCGAGCACCACGCGCGGGTCCGGCCGGACCATCCGGCCGTGCGCGAGAAGGATCTCGGCATCTGGCAGTCGTGGACGTGGCGCGACGTGGCGGAAGAAGTGCGCGCCCTCGCGTGCGGGCTCGCGGCGCAGGGGTTCGGGCGCGGCATGCACCTCGCGATCATCGGCGACAACCGCCCGCGTCTTTACTGGTCGATGCTCGCGGCGCAGGTGCTGGGCGGCGTTGCCGTGCCCATGTACCAGGACGCGCCGGCGGTCGACTTCGTGTACGTCCTCAATGACGCCGAGATCGCCTATGCGATCGTCGAGGACCAGGAGCAGGTCGACAAGATGCTCGAGTCCAAGGCGAGTGTTGCGACCCTCCAGCACATCTATTACGACGACCCGCGCGGGATGCGCAACTACGAGGGCGTGACGAGCTTCGAGCGGCTGCAGGAGATCGGGCGTGAGTTCGACCGCGCGCATCCCGGGTTCTACGACGAGCAGGTGGCACTCGGCCGTCCCGACGACGTCTCGGTGATGCTCTACACGTCGGGCACCACCGGCCGCCCGAAGGGCGTGCGCCAGACGCACGAGGCCTTCATCGCCGCGGCTACCGGCGGCTGCGAGTTCGACCGCCTGACCGAGAAGGAGAGCGTGCTGTCCTACCTGCCCATGGCATGGGTGGGCGATCACCTCCTCAGCGTGGGCGAGTGGCTGGTCGCGGGCTTCACGATCAACTGCCCCGAGTCCGGCGACACCGTGATGACGGACCTGCGCGAGATCGGCCGGACGTTCTACTTCGCGCCGCCCCGCGTGTTCGAGAACCTGCTCACGCAGGTGATGATCCGTATGGAGGACGCCGG
>CAZIZD010000280.1:0-6275 GCA_964543615.1 uncultured Alcaligenaceae bacterium
CCGCGCCATCGCCGCCGCTAGTCTTACGTGCTGCGCGCTTGCCGCCGGCGCGCAGACGCTCAAGCTCGTCGACCAGCCGCCGCAGTCGTACACGGTGCAGAAGGGCGACACGCTCTGGGGCATCTCGGGCAAGTATTTGAAGGAGCCCTGGCGCTGGCCCGATCTGTGGCGCATGAACCGCGACGAGATCAGGAACCCGCACCTCATCTATCCGGGCGACGTGATCCGTCTCGAGTTCGTGGGGGGCGAGCCCCGTCTCACCGTCGCCGCGCGCGAGACGATCCGCCTCTCGCCCCAGACGCGCACGAGCGCGCTAGCCGCCGCGGCCATCCCGAGCATTCCGCCCAACGATCTCGAGCCGTATCTCACGCGCCCGCTCATCACCGGGCCGTCGGGTCTCTACGACGCTGCCGAGATCCTCGAAGGCCGCAACCGCGAGCGCGTCGTGCGCGGCGCCTTCGACGTGGTGTACGTCCTCGGCATCGACGAGAAGATGGGCGACTACTGGTACATCTACCGTCCCTCGGGCGCGGTGGTGAACCTCGACGGTACCGAGGTCCTGGGTTACGAGAGCAGGTTCCTGGGCACCGCGCGCGTCGAGACGTTCGGCGAGCTTTCCACCGTGCGCATCGAGTCCGCGAACGAGGAGATCCTGGTCGGCGACCGGCTGGTGCCGGCGCCGCGCGAGACGCTCGTCAACTACGTTCCGCACGCACCGGACAAGCCCATCGAAGCGCGCGTGCTCAAGGTGCCCTACGGCGGCCTCGAAGCGGCGCGCGGCGCCATCGTGACCCTCGACAAGGGTGCGGCGGACGGCATCGAGGTCGGGCACGTGCTCGCGGTGTACCGCTCGCCGCAGGCCGTCGAGGATCCGCGGCCGTCGCGCCAGCAAACGATCATCCTGCGCTTCCTCGACCCGACCACGCCGTTCACGCCCAAGGAATACGTGCGCGCGGCCGACTACCGCACGGGCCTGCTGTTCGTCTTCCGCACCTTCGAGCGCGTCTCCTACGGCGTCATGCTCAACACCACCGAGACTGTCCGTCCGGGCGACTACGCCCGCACGCCGTAATCCCTTCGTCGGATGCCGTGCCGCCACCGCGGCGCGGCATACTGGCGCGATGCTCTCCGAGGACACCCGCGCGTGGGCAGCGCTTGCGCTGCGCAACCTGCCGCCGTCGGCCGTCCACGCCTTGCTCACCGCATTCGGCGGGCCGGCGGAGGTCCTCGCCGCGCGGCCCGCGCAGGTGCGCGGCGCCGTGGCCGAACCGATCGCCGCGCGCCTTGCCACGGCCCCCGACGAGACACTCCTCGCGCGCACGCTCGACTGGCTCGACGCACCGGACCATCACCTGATCGCGTGGGGCGACCCGCGCTACCCCAAGGCGCTCCTGGCGCTCGGACACTCGCCCCCGGTGCTCTACTACATGGGTGACGCCGGCATCCTCGACCTGCCCGCGTTCGCGATCGTAGGCAGCCGCAGCGCAACCCCGCAGGGCCGGGAGAACGCGCGGGCGTTCGCACATGCCCTTTCCGATGCGGGGCTCGTGATCGTGTCGGGCCTCGCGGTCGGCATCGACGGCGCCGCGCACGAGGGCGCGCTCGAGGGCCGCACCGGCACGCTCGCGGTGGTGGGCACGGGTCTCGACCGGGTGTATCCGGCGCGCCACCGCGACCTCGCGCACCGCATCCTGGCGCATGGCGGCCTCCTGTCGGAGTTTCCACCGGGCACGCCGCCGCTCGACTTCAATTTCCCGAGGCGCAACCGCCTCATCAGCGGGCTGTCGCAGGGCGTGCTCGTGGTCGAGGCGGCGCTGCATTCGGGCTCGCTCATCACCGCGCGCTACGCGGGGGAGCAGGGCCGCGACGTGTTCGCCATCCCGGGCTCCATCCATTCACCCCTGTCGAAAGGCTGCCACAAGCTCATCCGCGAAGGCGCCAAGCTCGTGGAAACCGCGCAGGACGTGCTCGAGGAGATGGGGCTCGCGGCCCGCCGCTTGCAATCGGCCGTGGCGGAGCCCATGTCGGGGAACGCTGTGCTCGACGCGCTCGGAGCCGACCCTTCGCACGTGGACGCCCTCGTGGCGCGCACGGGGCTGCCCACCGACGAGGTCGTCGTGCAACTGACGGCGCTCGAGATCGCGGGCGAGATAACCGCCCTGCCGGGCGGGCGCTGGCTGCGCGCGGGCCGCTGATCGCATGCCGCTAGCCCCGTCCGGATTTCGCGTAAGGTAGTATCTGCCTCCCTTCAAGGACCGCCCTGCCCGTGACCAAGTCGTTGATCATCGCCGAGAAACCCTCCGTCGCCGCCGACATCGCGCGGGCGCTGGGCGGCTTCACGCGCCACGACGACTACTTCGAGAGCGATAAGTACGTACTGTCGTCGGCGGTGGGCCACCTCCTCGAGATCGGGATGCCCGAGGAGGAAGAGGTCAAGCGCGGCAAGTGGACCTTCGCGCACCTGCCGGCGGTGCCGTCCAAGTTCGCGCTCAAACCCATCGAGAAGAACGAGAACCGCCTCAAGACGCTCTTGAAGCTCCTCAAGCGCAAGGAGGTGACATCGCTCGTCAACGCCTGCGACGCCGGGCGCGAGGGCGAGCTCATCTTCCGCTACATCGTGCAGTACGCGAAGACCGGGAAGCCCATCAAGCGGCTGTGGCTGCAGTCGATGACCCCCGCCGCCATCCGCGACGGCTTCGCGGCGTTGCGCAGCGACGAGACCATGCTGCCGCTGGCCGACGCCGCGGTGTGCCGGTCGGAGGCCGACTGGCTCGTCGGCATCAACGGCACGCGCGCCATGACCGCGTTCAACTCCAAGTCGGGCGGCTTCCAGTTGACCACGGTGGGCCGCGTGCAGACGCCCACGCTCGCGATCCTGGTGGAGCGCGAGGCCAAGATCCGCGCATTCGTGGCGCGCGACTACTGGGAAGTGGTCGGCACCTTCCGCGCGAAGGGCGGCGAGTACCCCGGCCGCTGGTTCGACGAGAAGTTCAAGAGGGGCGACGACGACCCCGACCTGCGCGCCGAACGCCTGTGGGACGAGGCGCGCGCACGCGCCATCGCAGACAAGTGCATCGGCAAGCCCGGGGTGGTCACCGAGGAGTCGAAGCCTTCCACGCAAAGCCCGCCGCTGCTCTATGACCTCACGAGCCTGCAGCGCGAGGCGAATGGCCGGTTCGGGTTTCCCGCGCGGATGACGCTGTCGCTCGCGCAGGCGCTCTACGAGAAGCACAAGGTCCTCACGTATCCGCGCACGGATGCGCGCGCGCTGCCCGAGGACTACATCGGCACCGTGAAGGAGACGCTCGAGGAGCTGAAGGAAACCAATGCCTTCGGCGGGTTCGCGCGCGAGATCCTGAAGCAGAAGTGGGTGAAGCCCAACAAGCGGATCTTCGACAACAGCAAGATCTCCGATCACTTCGCGATCATTCCCACCCTCGTGCGGCCGAAGAACCTCAACGAGGCGGAGGCCAAGCTCTACGACCTCGTGGTGCGGCGTTTCCTCTCGGTGTTCTATCCCGCGGCGGAACACCTCGTCACAACGCGCATCACGCGCGTGGAGGGCGAGCCCTTCAAGACGGAGGGCAAGGTACTGGTGACACCCGGCTGGCTCGCGGTGTACGGCAAGGAGGCACAGGGCGAGGAAGCCTCGCTCGCGCCCGTCGAACCCAACGAGAAGGTCGCCACGGAGAAGGTCGACGTCAACAAGCTCGTCACCCGTCCGCCGCCGCGCTACAACGAAGCCACGCTGCTGTCGGCGATGGAAGGCGCGGGCAAGACCATCGAGGACGACGAGCTGCGCGAGGCAATGCGCGAGAAGGGTCTCGGCACGCCGGCCACGCGCGCGTCGATCATCGAGGGCCTCATCACCGAGCGCTACATCCACCGCGAAGGCCGGGAGCTCACGCCCACCGCGAAGGCGTTCTCGCTCATGACGCTGTTGCACGGGCTCGGCATCCCCGAGCTCTTCTCGCCGGAGCTCACCGCGGAGTGGGAGTTCAAGCTCGCGCAGATGGAGCACGGCAAGCTCGCCCGGCCGGTGTTCATGGACGAGATCGTGGCGATGACCGAGCGCATCGTCGGCCAGGCCAAGAACTACGAGAGCGACACGATCCCCGGCGACTTCGCGACGCTCGCGCAGCCGTGTCCCAAGTGCGGCGGCGAGGTGCACGAGAAGTACAAGAAGTTCCAGTGCGAGAGCGAAGGATGCGACTTCGCATTCTGGAAGATCATGGGCGGCCGCCAGATCGAGCCGCACGAAGCGGAGACCCTCATCGCGCAGCGTTCCATCGGTCCGCTCGACGGCTTCCGCAGCAAGATGGGCCGGCCCTTCTCGGCGGTGCTGAAGCTCAACGACGCCAACGAGGTCGTGTTCGACTTCGGCAACGCGGACGGCGGCGACGACGCCGAGGCGCCTGATTTTTCGCAGGCGACAGCGCTGGGCGCGTGTCCCAAGTGCGGCAGCAACGTGTACGAGCACGGCATGGCGTACGTGTGCGAGAAGAGCGTCGGCCCCGGCAAGACCTGCGACTTCCGCTCGGGCCGCACGATCCTGCAGCGCGCGATCGAGCCCGAGCAGATGAGAAAGCTGCTCAAGGACCGCAAGACGGACCTCCTGCAGTTCGTGTCGCAGCGCACGCGGCGTCCGTTCTCGGCGTTCCTCGTGGTGCAGAAGGACGGCAAGGTCGGCTTCGAGTTCGAGGCCAAGGATCCTTCGAAGGCGCGCGGGCCGCGTCCGTCGGCGGCCATCCGCGTGCTCGGCCCGCATCCTAAGGACAAGCGGCCGGTGGAGCTCTTCGCGGGACGCTACGGACCCTACGTGAAGCACGGCGACGTCAACGCCACCGTGCCCGACCGTGACCAGGTCGACGGACTCACGCTCGAGGATGCCATCGCGCTGCTCGCAGCAAAGTCGGGAGGCGACGGCGGCACCCGCACCGCGCGCGCCGCCGCACCGCGTGCTGCGGCCGCCAAGACGACGGCCGCACGTCCGTCGGCCAAGACCGCGGCGAAGACGTCCGCACGATCCGCCGCCAAGACGGCCACGCCGGGCGCACCGGCAGCCAAGCGAGCGTCCAAGGCGCCGCCTGCTTCCCGCAAGACCGCGGCGCGCAAGACGGCCCCCAAGCGCAAGCCATAGACCCGACCGTTCGCGCCGGAGGGTCGCGCAGCGTGAGCACCGAAGGGCCGCCCCGAGGTGCGAACTGCACCCCCTCTGGGGGCAGCGAGCAGAGCGTTCGCGCGAGCGTGGGGGCCCACCATCCCGCCCTCGACGGACTGCGCGGCTTCGCCGTGTTGCTCGTCTTTTGCGTGCATGCGGCCGGCAACGCGGCGGCGATTGCCGGGGCCATCGATCTCGAGCACGCGAAGCTCGGCGGCCTTGCGTCGCCCTTCGAGATCGCTCTCTTCTGGCTGTGGCGCTCGCACCACGGCGTGTTCCTCTTCTTCGTGCTCTCGGGCTTCCTCATCGGCCGCATGTGGTGGCCGCGTGCGCGCATGACATACGCGGACTTCGCGTGGCGGCGCACGCTGCGCATTTACCCGGCGTTCCTGGGGGCGTTCGTCGCATCGCTCGTGTTCGCGTGGCATTCGCGGACGTGGGTGCCGCCCGACTGGCCGCGCCTCGTGGGCAACCTCCTCTTTCTCAACGGTGTCGAGGTGCTGCAGATCGTCCCGTTCAACATCGTGACGTGGTCGCTGTTCTACGAGATGACGTTCTATCTCGCGTTCCCGCTGGTCGCGGTCGCCATGCGCGCCGTACGCGTACGCCACGGGGCGGGCGTGTGGGGGTTCGGTGTCGCGGCCCCGGCCGCAGCGGCGCTGCTGGGAGCGAATCCGTTCGTCCTCTGCTGGTCGCTGCTGTTCATGGGCGTGGCCGTCGCCGTGCACGAGGAGGCGCTGGTCGCCTTCGCGCGGCGGGTGCCCGCGATCTCGGTCGTGGCGTTCTATCTCGCGGTGACGACATTCGCGCTGACGAGCTACGCGACGCCGACCTTCACGATCCTCGTATTCGGCTGCGCCGCGGCGCTGGTGCTCGCCAAGTGCCTCGCGGCGCCGAATCTCCTCGCGCATGCGCTGGCCGCGCCGCCGCTGCGCCTGCTGGGGCGCATCAGCTATTCGTTCTACCTCGTGCACTGGATGATCGTGGTGCTGGTCGCGCGCGCGTTGCAGGCCGCAGGTGCGGGGGCCCTCGCGGCGACCGTGACGATCTTCGCGGCGGGTTTCGTGCTGTCGGCGCTCGCGGCGTCGGCGCTGTGGTGGATTGCCGAGCGGCC
>CAZIZD010000281.1:0-6247 GCA_964543615.1 uncultured Alcaligenaceae bacterium
CCCGTTGCCGAGTGTCGCGAGCGCCATCATGCAGAACACGAGCGCACTGGCCAGCGCCAGGGCACGGCGGTCCGACCGTCCGCGCGCCCACGCGATGGCCGCCAGCACGAGCGATGCGATCGACGCGAACGCGATGATGCCGAGCGCCACGATGCGCACGTTCTTGCGCTGCGCATCGCGCTCGGTCTCGGCGCGCTGCCAGCTCTCCGGCACGTACATCGAGCGGCCGGCGGAGGCCACTTCGTCCCCTGCGATCGCGACCTGCATGCGTGCCTCGCCCGACGGACCGACGTTGAGCCGCGGGTCGGCGTAGGAGAAGACCCAGTCCTTGCGTCCCGTGCGCGTACTCTCGTCGGCGCCGCGCAGCACGAGGGCCGCGGGGTCCACCCCCATCTGCGTGCGCAGCGTCTTCTCGGCAAGCGCTTGCGCCTCGGCGCGCGACAGCGACGCGCCCTTGCGCCCCTCCGGAAGCCGGTGCACGACCTGCCGCACATTGCCGTCGCCCGTCACCGTCACGCGCCACTCCTCCGCGCGTTCCGCGACGTCGCCCGTGAAACGCGCGAAGCGCACGTCCCACAGGGGCGGCGCAAGCGCGTTGCCGACGAGCGAGCGATACACCTGCGGACCCGCCTCGCGCCACACGAAGCCGTGCCACAGGCGCTGGTTGCCCTCGTCCATCGCGGACCGCGGCACCGCCATGCGCTCCCAGTCGCTGCCCGGCGCGGCACCGCGCGAGGACAGCGCCGCTTCCGCAGCCGCGATCGCCTGCGCGCGATCGATGGCGAGTGGGGGCACGTCGGCTGTGAGCGGCGTGAAGGCAAGCCATGCGGCGGCCCCCGCGACACCGAGCCACGGCAGCACGCGGACGAAGGCCGTCGCGCGCCGGTCGGGCGGTGCGGGTGCGGCGCGCGTCTCCACCACGTCGACGGCCACGACCTCCGCCCGCCGCCATGCGCCGTTGCGCAAGGCCTCGGGCAGCACGGTCCACGCCCCTGCGCGCCAGCGCGCGACGAGCACCACGATGAGCGGCAGCGCGCCGGCCGCAATCACGATGCCGCGCTGGATCATCGCGAACCGCGCATCCACCAGGAACAGCGGAATCGACATGAGCACGAGATCGAACAGCGCGTGCAGCAGCATCGTCGGCACCAGGCCGTAGCGCAGGAAGATGAGCGCCCACGCGAGCGACGGCACGATGAGCTCGACCAGGCGCGAGTACGATGGAAAGCCCGGATAGTTGGCATGCGCCGCGCCGAACACCACCGCCTGCAGCACGAACGCAATGGCGATGCCGAGCGTGCGATGTCCGTAGCGTGCGCCCACGATGGCGCCGAGTGCCAACGGGATGCCGCGGAACAGGCACTCCTCCATCATGCCCGCCTGCAGCGCCATCGAGATCGGCGAGAGCGCGGGCATCGCGGAGGCGAGGATGTTGGGATCGGTGAGCTGCTCCGAAGGCTGCCACCAGCCGAGATAGCGATTGGTGAGCGCGTAGAACAGCGCGACGAACGCGAGCTCGATCGGGACGAAGAGATAGCCGCCCGCAGTGCGGCCCGCGATCTCGGGCGTGGGAGCCGCCTCGCGCGACCACACGCGCCAAAGCTGCGGATGATGGGGAAACGCGCGGCGCGTCAGGCCTTCCGCCGCCGCGAACACGACGCCCAGCGACAGGCCTCCCAAAATCAGCACGGCCGCCGCGCGTCCCAGCTGGGAGATCCAGAAATTGGACTCGCTTTGCGTAGTGGGAAACGCGAACCACGCGGCCTGCGCGTTGGCGAGCAGCGCGGCCGCGCCCAGTCCTGCGACGACGAGGCCCGCAACCAGCGAACGGCGCAGCTCGAGTGCATGCGCGCGCAGCAGCAGGAGCCCGCCGATGATCACGCCCACGAGCCCGTAGAGGACGCCGGCCGCGACCGATGCCACGCCCGCGATCGCATTGTTCGCGCTGCGCATCTCGGCATACCGGCGCACGAAGCTCTCGGGCACGTGCACGAAGGGCTCGACCTCGGTCAGCTCGTCCCCGCTCACCTCGAGCGACAGGCGGATGCGGGCCTCGCCGAGGGCCTGATCGAGCTCGAACACGAAGCTGTGGTCGACGCGGCCCGAGGGCTGCGTGTGCTGCGACTGGTCGAGGAGCTTGTAGCGTGCGAAGTCGACGCGCCAGTCCGCCTGCGCGCGCTCCTTCGCAAGCGCAAGCGCGGCGTCGGGCGGCAGCGCCTTGGTCGCCTCGTCGCGCACGTACGTCTCGGCCACTCGGCGCGAGAATCCGTCGCGCGCGCCGTCGGGACGGAAGCGGATCGTCGTCTCGTCGACCACGCCCAGCCTGAAAAGCCTGACCTCCCACCAGTACGGCGCGTAGGCCTTCCCGGCCACGAGCGCCGCGAACGCCGCCTTGCCGCCGCCCTCGAGCTCGACGTAGCTCTGGGCCGTGCCGTCCTCGTTGAACACCACCGCGGTGCGCGCGTCCTCGGGCGCGAGCGTGAGCTTCGAGGCCAATGCACGCGCGTCGTCGAGCGCCTGCTGGCGCGTCATCGTGATGTCGAGATGCACGATGGGCATCGCCTGCGGAAACACACGCAGCGCGACGACGAGCGCGATCGCCGAGAGGACGGCGTAGGCGATCCAGAACGCGGGACGGCGGTCGAGTCTCGTCATCAAAGCTGCACCACGCCCGCGTCCGCGAGCTCGCGGATGCGCGAGTCGGTCAGGTGCAGGCGATCGCGCAGGACGGCTTGCGTGTGCTGGCCGAGGAGCGGCGGCGCACGTCCGGCAATTGCACGTTCACCGTCGAGCCGCGCGGGCGACGCGACCTGGGGCACCGTGCCCGCCAGCGGATGCGGCAGGTCGAAGCGCATCCCGCGCGCGATTACCTGCGGATCGGCGAACACCGCGTCGAGCTTGTTGATGGGGCCGCATGGCACGCCTGCCGCTTCGAGCGCATCGATCCAGGCGCGCTGCGTGCGCGCGGCGATGGCCTGCGCCACCATGGGCACCAGCACGTCGCGGTTGCGCACGCGGTCGGCGTTCTTCGCAAAGCGCGCGTCCTGCGCCCACGCCACGCCCGCCACTTCGCAGAACTTCGCGAACTGGCCGTCGTTGCCCACCGCGAGGATGAGATGCCCGTCGGCGCACGCGAACACCTCGTAGGGAACGATGTTCTGGTGCGCGTTGCCCGCGCGCGCGGGCGGGACGCCAGTCGCGAAATAGTTCATGTTCATCACCGCCATCATCGAGACCGCCGAGTCGAGGAGCGCCACGTCGATATGCTGCCCGCGCCCCGTGCGATCGCGGGCGGACAGCGCCGCGAGCATCGCCACCGCCGCGTTCATGCCCGTGAAGAGATCGGTGATCGCGACTCCCGCCTTCTGCGGTCCCGCGCCCGGACGTCCTTCGGGCTCACCGGTGAGGCTCATGAAGCCGCTCATGCCCTGGACGATGAAGTCGTAGCCCGCACGATCGGCATAGGGACCGTCCTGGCCGAAGCCCGTGATCGACGCGTACACGATGCGGGGATTGATGGCGGCAACACTCGCGTAGTCGAGGCCATGGCGGGCGAGGCCGCCGCGCTTGAAGTTCTCGATCATGGCGTCGGCGTCGCGCGCCAGCGCCTGCACGAGGCCGCGGCCCTCGGGTTTGGTGAAATCGATCGCCACCGAAAGCTTGCCGCGGTTGCACGCCAGATAGTACGCAGCTTCCGATGTGTCCGCGCCTTGTGCGTCCCTGAGGTACGGCGGGCCCCACGCACGCGTGTCGTCGCCGGTGCCGGGCCGCTCGACCTTGATGACCGTCGCGCCCATGTCGGCCAGAAGCTGCGTGCACCATGGCCCCGCGAGCACGCGGGAGAGGTCTAGGATCGTGAGGTGGGAGAGCGGTTGGGGCATCTGGGCGTGGACGGGTGAACGAGTCAACGAGTGAAGGCGCCCGAAGCCGGTGTCTCTGCCGGAGGGGGTGGCCACCGAGGGTAGTTGCACTTCACCCGTTCACGCGTTCACCCGTTCGACGGTTTCTTCACCCGTTCACCGCCTTACTTAAGCGCCACCAGCACTTCGTCGAGCATCTTCTTCGCGTCGCCGAACAGCATCCGGTTGTTCTCCTTGTAGAAGAGCGGATTGTCGACACCCGCATATCCGGACGCCATGCTGCGCTTCATCACGATCGAGTGCTTGGCCTTCCACACCTCGAGCACCGGCATGCCCGCGATGGGGCTCGAAGGATCGTCCTGCGCCGCCGGATTGACGATGTCGTTCGCGCCGATGACCATCGCCACGTCGGCGCCGGGGAAGTCGTCGTTGAGCTCGTCCATCTCGAACACGATGTCGTAGGGGACCTTAGCCTCGGCGAGCAGCACGTTCATGTGGCCGGGCATGCGTCCCGCGACGGGATGGATGCCGAAGCGCACGTTCACCCCGCGCTCGCGCAGCGCCTTCGTGATCTCGAAAACCGTGTGCTGCGCCTGCGCCACGGCCATGCCGTAGCCCGGCACGATGATCACGCTCTTGGCCTCCTTCAGCATCTCGGCCGTCTCGGCGGCCGTGACGGGAGTCACCTCGCCCGCGGGCTGCGCGCCGTCGCCCTTGGGCGCGGGAGCGCCGCCCTCGGTGCCGAAGCCGCCGGCAATCACGCTCAGGAAGTGGCGGTTCATCGCCGCGCACATGATGTACGAGAGGATGGCGCCGCTGCTGCCCACCAGCGCGCCAACGACGATGAGGAGGTCGTTGTTGAGCATGAAGCCCGTCGCCGCCGCCGCCCAGCCGGAATAGCTGTTGAGCATCGACACCACGACGGGCATGTCGGCGCCGCCGATGGCCATGACCATGTGGATGCCGAACAGGAGAGCGATCACCGTCATCACGATCATCGGCGTCATCGCCTCCGCCACGGAATGCGCGGCGACGAAGCGGTAGCCAAAGTAGAGGACGACCACGAGGCCTGCCAGGTTGATCAGGTGCCGCCCCGGGAGGAGCATCGGCTTGCCGCCGATCTTGCCCGAGAGCTTGCCGAACGCGATGATCGAGCCCGAGAAGGTCACCGCGCCGATCAGCACGCCGACGTACATCTCGATCTCGTGGATCGTCTTCTCGGCGGGCGTGAGCCCCACCGAGACGGCGGGATCGATGAAGTTGGCGTAACCCACGAGGCACGCGGCAAGGCCGACGAGGCTGTGCATGAGCGCCACGAGCTCGGGCATCTGCGTCATCTGCACCTTGCGCGCGGCATAGAGACCGATCGCGCCGCCGACGACCATCGCGCCGACGATGTAGGGATACCCCGCCGGCGTGACGTGCGGCCCGAAGACCGTGGCGAGCACGGCGATCGTCATTCCGACGATGCCGTAGAGGTTGCCCCGGCGCGAGGTCTCCTGGTTGGACAGGCCGCCCAGGCACAGGACGAAGAGGATGGTCGCGCCCAGGTACGCGACGGAGGCGAGGCTGATGTCGAATAGCATGTTGGTTCCTGGTTACTTGCGGAACATCTGCAGCATGCGTTGCGTGACCGCGAAGCCGCCGAACATGTTGATGGTGGCGAGCACGATGCCGCCGACCGCCAGCCAGCGAATCCATTCGTGGGGGCGCGACAGGTCGGTCGAGATCTTCGTGATGTCGGGTGCCAACTGCACCAACGCGCCGATTGCGATGATGCTCGACACCGCGTTGGTCACGCTCATGAGCGGCGTGTGCAGCGCGGGCTTGACGTTCCACACCACCATGTAACCCACGAAGCACGCGAGCACGAACACCGTGAAGTGCCCGAGGAACGAAGGCGGCGCGTAGCGGCCGATCAGCAGGAAGAGCACCGCGCCGATGCCGAAGAGCAGCGCGGCCTTGCCGGGCGTCATCGGTCCGCTCGCCTCGCCGTGGGCCTTGGCCTTCGGCGGCATTGCCGCGGCCGGCTTGGGCGGCGGCGGGGGCGGCAGCTTGGGCGGCGGCGCGGGCCACGTGACGGCACCGTCCTTGATCACGGTGAGACCGCGGATCGCGTCGTCCTCCATGTTGACGTCGATCGTGCCGTCCTTGGCCTTGCACAGCTCCTCGGTAAGGCGCAGCAGGTTGTTCGAGTAGAGCGTGGACGCCTGCTTCGCGAGCCGGCTCGCGAGATCGGTGTAGCCGATGATCGTGACGCCGTGCTTCACCACGGCCTTGCCGGGCTCCGTCAACTCGCAGTTGCCGCCCTGCTCGGCCGCCATGTCGACGATCACGCTGCCGGGCTTCATCGACTGCACCATCTCTGCCGTGATGAGCTTGGGGGC
>CAZIZD010000282.1:0-6238 GCA_964543615.1 uncultured Alcaligenaceae bacterium
GGTGACGTGGTGGTGGCTGGTGGCAGGGATACTGGTCGGAACGATCGTCGGCATCTCCACCCTCTATCGCCGCTCCGCCACGTTTCGCCTGGGCTTCGACCGCCTGATACTCAAGATCCCCATCATCGGTGCGATCCTGGAGAAGGCCACCATCGCCCGCTGGACCCGCACCTTGCAGACGATGTTCGCCGCGGGTGTGCCGCTGGTGGAGTCGCTGGATGCCGTGGGCGGCGCGTCGGGCAACGCCGTCTTCGTGGCGGCGACGCGCAAGATACAGACCGAGGTCAGCACCGGCACGAGCCTCACCAACGCGATGACCAACACCGGCCTCTTCCCGTCGATGGTGCTGCAGATGACGCAGATCGGCGAGGAGTCGGGATCCCTCGACAACATGCTGGGCAAGATCGCCGATTACTTCGAGCGCGAGGTGGACGACGCGGTCTCGGCGCTGTCGAGCCTGCTGGAGCCGATCATCATCGTCTTCCTCGGCACCGTCATCGGCGGGCTGGTGGTCGCCATGTACCTGCCGATCTTCAAGCTCGGCTCGGTGATCTGACGGTGCGGTCGCTTCGGAGCGCGGCGCGCGCGGCGGCCGCGGAAGAGCCATGCCGCAACTGATCCTCGATCCCGCGCTCGCCACGGTGTTCGCCGCCCTCGTCGGGCTCGTGGTGGGCAGCTTCCTCAACGTCGTCATCCACCGCCTGCCGAAAATGCTGGAGCGCGGCTGGGAGGACCAGTGCGCGGAACTGCGGGGGGAGACGCCAGCGCCGCGTCCGCGCTACAACCTCGTCGTCCCGCGGTCGGGGTGCCCGTCGTGCGGACACATGATCACCGCGGTCGAGAACGTACCCGTGCTCTCCTGGCTCGCGCTGCGCGGCAAGTGCTCCGCGTGCGGCACCAGGATTTCGGCACGCTACCCGGCAGTGGAAGTGCTCGGGGCCGCGCTCGCCGCCGCGGCCATTTGGCGCTTCGGCCCGACGTGGCAGGGCCTCGCGGCCTGCGCGTTCCTGTGGACACTGCTCGCGCTCACGTTCATCGACTTCGACACTCAGCTCCTTCCAGACGACCTCACGCTGCCGCTCCTGTGGGGCGGGCTTCTCGCCAACCTCTTCGGACTGTTCGTGAGCTTGCGCGAAGCGGTCATCGGCGCCGTCGCGGGCTACCTCGTGCTCTGGTCCATCTATTGGCTCTTCAAGCTGATCCGTGGCAAGGAGGGGATGGGCTATGGCGACTTCAAGCTCCTCGCGGCGCTGGGCGCATGGCTCGGATGGAAGGCCTTGCCGCTCATCGTCCTGGGCTCCTCCGTGGTGGGCGCGTTCATCGGCATCAGCCTGGTGGCGTTCAAGGGCCGCGACCACAACGTGCCCCTCGCATTCGGCCCCTACCTCGCGATCGCCGGCATGATCGTGCTCTTCTTCGGCGGGCCCATCATCAAGATCTACTTCCCCGGCTAGGGAGCCGCGGACTGCAATGCTCCTCGTGGGCCTGACCGGTGGCATCGGCAGCGGGAAGTCGGAAGTCGCACGCCGGTTCGCCGACCTGGGCGTGGAGGTCGCCGATGCCGACGTGGCGGCCCATGCGCTTTCGGCACGCGGCGAGCCCGGCTATCGCGCGGTGGTGGCCGCGTTCGGCGAGCGCGCGCTTGCGGCCGACGGAACCCTCGATCGCGCCTGGCTTCGCGAGCGGGTTTTCGCCGATCCCGATGCGCGCCGCCGCCTCGAATCGATCATGCATCCGCTCGTTCGCGCAAGGCTCGATGCCGAGGTCGCGGGATGGCGCGGACCGTACGGGCTGCTCGTGGTGCCCCTCCTCCTGGAAAGGAGCGGCGGCACGCGCTCGCGGGTCGATCGCGTGCTCGTGGTCGACTGCCCGGAGGACGAGCAGGTCCGGCGAGTGATGGCACGAAGCGGCCTCCCGGAGCCCGCCGTGCGGGCGATCATGGCGACACAGCTGTCACGCGCGGAACGTCTCGCGCACGCCGACGATGTCCTCGATAACGGCGGCCCGCGCGAGTCCATCGCGCCGCAGGTCGAGCGCCTGCACGCGCTCTATCGCGATCTTTCGACGCGCGAGCTTGAACCCAAGTCCCGTTCCCGGGACAATGGCGGCCAGCCAAGCGGTGCCTAGCAGAACTTGATCCGCTACGAACATCCCCTGAACGAGCGCGTCCGCACGCTGATGCGCCTCGAGGATCTGTTCGCGCGAGTCGGGCACTTCGGCTCGCAGGACGCCCCCCTCGATCATCATTCGGCCCTCCTCGCGCTGTTCGAAATCACCGACGTCGCCGCGCGCGCCGACCTCAAGACCGACCTCCTGCAGGAGCTCGAGCGGCAGAAGCAGATGCTGGGGCCCCTGCGCCAGAATCCGCAAATCGAGCAGCGCACGCTCGAGGAGCTGCTCGCGCAGATCGACGGCGTCAGCACGCAGCTATTGGGTCAGGCCGGCAAGGTCGGTGCGCACCTGCGCGAGAACGAATGGCTGATGGCGATCAAGCAGCGCACCGCCATTCCCGGCGGCACGTGCGAGTTCGATCTTCCGGCGTATCACTGGTGGCTTCACCAGGAACCGGACGCGCGCCGCAGCGACCTGCGCGGCTGGATCGATCCCTTCGCGCCGGTCAGGGCCGGCGCGGCAATCATCATGAAACTCCTGCGCGACAACGGCCGCGCGAGCCGCCACACCGCGCACCGCGGCGTCTTCCAGCTCATGCTGACCACCACCAAGGTGGCGCAGCTCCTGCGCCTCACCGTCGCGCGCGACCTGGCGTGCGTCCCCGAGATCAGCGCCAACAAGTACGCGCTCAACATCCGCTTCATCGGCGTCTCCGGCATGGACCGCGGCGCGGTCTGCGACGAGGATGTCGAGTTCGAGCTCATGTTCTGCAATCTGTAGCGCGGGCATGGCCGCGACCGGTCCGCGGATGGTGAGCTGCCCGCGATGCGGGGTGCAGGTCGCGTGGACGCCGGACTCCCGCTGGAGGCCTTTCTGCAGCGAGCGCTGCAAGCTCGTCGATCTCGGCGACTGGGCCGCGGAACGCTACCGCATCGCGGCGGTGGAGCCTCCCGACTCAGGCGAGGCGCCGGGATCCGAACCCCGCGACGACTAGCGCGCCATCAGGGCCACGCGCCTCGGCGCAAGGCTACGCCGTGCGCGCCCGCCTCCACGGCAGCGTCGAGATCGAATGCGGCGAGGCCTCCGAGCGCGAACACCGGCACGCGCGTCGCGCTAGCAATCCGCGCGAACGAACCCCATCCCATCGCCGCCGCCCCCGGATGCGTCGGCGTTTGCATCACCGGCCCCAGCACCGCGAAATCCAGGTCGAGCCGGCCCGCGTGCGCGAGCTGCGCCTCGTCATGGCAGGACGCGGCGACCAGCAAGTCACGCGGGCGGGAGCCGGCGCCCATGAGCGTCCGGGAAGTCCAGTGGACGCCGTCGCATCGCGCCTCGCGCGCCTCGTCCTCGGTGCCGTTCCATAGCACGCGCGCGCCGGCCCGATGTGCCATCGGCACCAGCGCATGCGCGAACGCGAGCCGCCGCTCCGGGGACCACGTCTTGTCGCGCAGCTGCACGATGCGCAGCCCGTCGTCGAACGCGCGTTGCGCACGCGGCAGAAAGCTGTCCTCGCCGCTGTCCTCTGCGCACGTGATTCCGTAGACCGGCGGCAGGTCGAGCGCCGCGAGGATGCGGGTGTTGGCGGGCAGGAGCGGCGCCACCGTGTAACGCCCGGGCCACTGCCACGTAAACGCCTGCCCGTCGCGGCTCATGAGCTCGCCTTCCCATGCGAACACGCGGAAGAAGTTGAGCTCGACGTGCGCGTGCGGATACACGAATTCCTGCACGAGCCACGGGCTCGCGCGCTTCACGACGATGCCGAGCTCCTCGTGCAATTCGCGGTCGAGCGCATGACGCGGTGTCTCGCCGGGCTCGAGCTTGCCGCCGGGGAACTCCCAGTAGCCCGCGTACGGCTTGCCCGCGGGACGCTGCGCCAGCAGGACGCGGCCGTCGGGCTTCAGGAGCACCGCGGCCGACACACGCGTGATCGTCACGACGATGTCGCAGGGCGGACTTCAGTCCGCCGCGGCGCCGCGTCGGGCCGAGGCCCGGCCTGCGGCCTTGATGCCGTGCGCGCCCGCATAGCTCTTCGCGAACTGCCATGCCGACCGCCCGCTGCGCGAGCCCCGCTGCAACGCCCACTGCAGCGCCTCCCGCGTGCGCGCCTCGGCATCCTTCGCATTGGCGGCGGGCGCCACCCCGAAGTGCGCGAGCCATGCGGCCACCGCCGCGAGATAGTCGTCCTGCGAGAACGGATAGAACGAGATCCAGAGGCCGAAGCGCTCCGACAGCGAGATCTTTTCCTCGACCGATTCGCCGGGATGCACTTCCTCGCCCACGTGCTTGGTCTCGAGGTTCTCGATGAAGTACTCGGGCAGCAGGTGGCGGCGGTTCGACGTCGCGTACACGACGACGTTGCTCGCCGCGCCGGCGATCGATCCGTCGAGCATCACCTTGAGCGCCTTGTAGCCGGCTTCGCCCGCGTCGAACGTGAGGTCGTCGCAGAAGATGACGAAGCGATGGGGCGAGCCCGCAACGCGCTCGCCGATGTCCGGCAGGTCGACGAGGTCGGCCTTGTCGACCTCGATCAGCCGCAGCCCCTTGGCCGCGTACCTGGCGAGCATCGCCTTCACGAGGGAGGACTTGCCGGTGCCGCGTGATCCCGTCAGCAGGACGTTGTTGGCTGGAAGCCCCGCGACGAACTGCCGCGTGTTCTGGTCGATGATGCGCCGCTGCGCATCGACCGCGACGAGCTCGTCGAGGCGGATGGAATGCGGATGCGCGACACCCTGGAGATAACCGTGGCCTCCGCGCTTGCGCCAGCGCGCCGCGGTGACATGCTTCCAGTCCGGATCCGGCGTGGGGGCCGGCAGCATCGCCTCGACGCGCGCGAGCACGCCTTCGGCGCGCGCGATGAGATGGGCGAGGTCGTTCGCGTTGGCCACCGGCGGACTTCAGGAGCGGTAATCGGCGTTGATGGACACGTAATCGTGCGAGAAATCGCAGGTCCACACCGTGGCCGCGGCCTTGCCGCGGCCGAGATCGACGCGGATCGCGATCTCGTCCTGCTTCATCACGCGCTGCCCGTCCTCCTCGCGATACGCCGGGGAGCGTCCGCCGCGATCGACCACGAGGACGTCGTCGAGCCAGAACGACATGCGCGCCGGGTCGGCATCCGCATCCGCGGTGTTTCCGATCGCGCACACGATGCGTCCGAGGTTGGGGTCTGACGCGAAGAACGCGGTCTTGACGAGCGGCGAATGCGCGATGCCGAACGCAACGCGCTTGCATTCCTCGACGCTGCGGCCCCCGTCGACGCGGATCGCGATGAACTTGGTGGCGCCTTCGCCGTCGCGCACGATGGCCTGCGCGAGCTCGACGGCGCACGCCTCGATGGCGGCGCGGATCGGAGCGAGCCTCGCGTCGGCGGCATCGGCGATGGGCTCCATCGGCGCGCGGCCGGTGGCGGCGAGCACGAAGCTGTCGTTGGTGGACGTGTCGCCGTCCACGGTCGCACCGTTGAACGAGACGTCGGCGACCTCGCGTGCGATCTGGCGCAGCACCTGCGCGGCGATCGGGGCGTCGGTGGCCATGAACGCGAGCATCGTGGCCATGTTGGGATGGATCATGCCCGCGCCCTTGGCGATGCCCGTCACGGTCACGGGAACGCCCGCGACGTCGACGCGCCGCGACGCGCCCTTGGGCACGGTGTCGGTGGTCATGATCGCATTGGCCGCGGCGAACCAGCCGTCGGCGCGCGCGGCCGCGCGCGCGGCGGGCAGCGCCGCGACGATGCGATCCACGGGCAGCGGCTCCATGATCACGCCGGTCGAGTACGGCAGCACTTCCTCCGGCGCGCATTCGAGGAGACGCGCGACGGCCACGCATTCGGTGCGCGCGTCGGCGAGGCCCGCCTCGCCCGTCCCCGCGTTCGCGTTGCCTGCGTTGACCACGAGCGCGCGAAGCCCGGATTGCCGCGCGAGATGGTCGCGGCACACGGTGACAGGCGCCGCGCAGAAGCGGTTCTGCGTGAATACTCCGGCGGCCACGGTGCCCGGATCGCAAACGACGAGCAGGACGTCGTTGCGGTCCCACTTCTTGATCTTCCCCGCGGCCGCGCCGAGCGCGATACCAGGAACGGGAAGCAGAGACTCGGGGGTGGGAGGCGAATATCGAACGGGCACGG
>CAZIZD010000283.1:0-6229 GCA_964543615.1 uncultured Alcaligenaceae bacterium
CGATCGTGCGCGAGTGCGCGGCGTTCTGGGATCGCGACCGCGCCTTCGCTCCCGATCTCGCCGCGGTGCGCGCGCGCGTCGAGGCGGGCGAATTCGTGGAGCTCGCGCGGTCTACAATCGCGTGATCCGAAGGCAGGAGGTCCCCATGGTCCCCGACGATTCGCCCACGCCCAGGGCGCCGAGCCGTTACGCCGATCGCGTGATCCGCGCGCCGCGCGGCATCGAGCGCACCGCGAAGAGCTGGCTCACCGAGGCCGCGCTTCGCATGCTCATGAACAACCTCGACCCGGACGTCGCGGAGAATCCGAAAGAGCTCGTTGTGTACGGCGGCATCGGCCGCGCCGCGCGCAACTGGGAGTGCTTCGACGCGATCGTCGCCGCCCTGCGCAAGCTCGAGGACGACGAGTCGTTGCTCATCCAGTCGGGCAAGCCCGTGGGCGTCTTCAAGACGCATCCGGATGCGCCGCGCGTGCTCATCGCCAACTCGAACCTCGTGCCGCGCTGGGCCACGTGGGACCACTTCAACGAGCTCGACCGCAAGGGCCTCATGATGTACGGCCAGATGACCGCGGGCTCGTGGATCTACATCGGCAGCCAGGGCATTGTGCAGGGCACGTACGAGACGTTCGCCGAGGCGGGCCGGCAGCATTACGGCGGGGATCTCGCGGACAAGTGGATCCTCACTGCGGGATTGGGCGGGATGGGCGGCGCGCAGCCGCTCGCCGCCACCATGGCGGGCGCCTCGATGCTCGCGATCGAATGCCAGGCATCGCGCATCGAGATGCGCCTGCGCACGCGCTATCTCGACGTGCAGGCGCGCGACCTCGACCATGCGCTGGACCTCATCGCAAAGGCGTGCGCCGCTCGCAAGCCCGTGAGCGTCGGCCTCGCCGGCAACGCCGCCGACATTCTTCCCGAGCTCCTTCGCCGCAACGTGCGCCCGCACATGGTCACCGACCAGACTTCGGCACACGACCTCGTCCACGGCTACCTGCCTTCGGGATGGACCGTCGAGCGATGGCGCGATGCGCAGGACGACAGCGCGAAGCACGCCGCGCTCGTCGCGGCCGCGAAGCAGTCGATCAAGGCGCACGTGCAGGCGATGCTGCAGTTCCACGCGCAGGGGATCCCCACCTTCGATTACGGCAACAACATCCGGCAGGTCGCGCAGGACGAGGGTGTGACCGATGCCTTCGCCTTCCCCGGCTTCGTGCCCGCGTACATCCGGCCGCTCTTCTGCGAGGGCAAGGGGCCGTTCCGCTGGGCCGCGCTGTCGGGCGACCCGGAGGACATCCGCGCCACCGACCGCAAGGTGCGCGAGCTATTCCCCGACAACGCGCATCTCATGCGCTGGCTCGACATGGCCGGCGAGCGCATCGCCTTCCAGGGTCTGCCGGCGCGCATCTGCTGGCTGGGTCTCGGCGAGCGGCACCGGGCGGGCCTCGCGTTCAACGAGATGGTCGCGCGCGGCGAAGTGAAGGCGCCCATCGTCATTGGCCGCGATCACCTCGACACGGGCAGCGTGGCGAGTCCCAACCGGGAAACCGAGTCGATGCGCGACGGCTCCGATGCCGTGTCCGACTGGCCGCTGCTCAATGCACTGCTCAACACCGCGGGCGGCGCGACCTGGGTGTCGATCCACCATGGCGGTGGCGTCGGTATGGGATACTCGCAGCACGCGGGCGTGGTCATCGTGTGCGACGGCACCGAGGCCGCATCGAAGCGGATTGCACGCGTGCTGTGGAACGATCCCGCCACCGGCGTCATGCGTCATGCGGACGCCGGGTACGAAAAGGCCATCGAGGTCGCCCGCGCGCAGCAGCTTTGCTTGCCCATGATTTGACGGACCGCGTTTCGTCTCCTAGATTGCCTTTATGACCACAACGAACTCGCGGCCCATGCCGCACACCCGCCTTGCCCGCTTCGCTGCCTTCCTGACCGGTGCCTTGGCCGCGTGCGCGGCGATCACCGTGTCCGCGCAGGTTGCGACCTTCACCCTCATCGACCGGACGAACCTCGCGCCCAAGCCGTACCAGATCTACGTCACCGGCTTCTCCACCGCGGGGCCGTACGTCCTGCAGCCGGACGGTTCGTGGGGCGCAGCGACGTCGGCGACCGGAACGCTGCCCTGCTATCGCTTTCCGCAGGACATCCAGCAGGTCCAGATCAACGGAACCCAGACCTCGATCAGCGCGCGCGTCTACTACTTCGTGGTGACCGACGTCGCCAGGTTTCCGCAGTGCAATCCCACCGCGGGCAACCAGGGCCTCTTCAACCTCAATCCCAACGGCTTCACCTACTCGGGCAGCGGCGCGTCGGTCACGGTGCCGACCACCAGCGACGTGACGTCGAAGAACTTCCCCGCGTGGACGTTCTCCGAGATCGGTGCGAGCGCGACCAGCGGCACCATCGACCTCTCGCAGGTCGACTTCTTCGCCTTCCCGATGAACATGACGGCGCAGGTCAGCACGGCCGTCCCGCCGCAGGCCCCCAATCCTTCCGTGGCGGGCAACCCGGTCGCGGCCGCCAACCCGGGCGACGCCGTCAACCAGGCGAGCGTGCGTGACGCCTATGCCGCCTACGCGGATGCGCTGGCCACCGCCCAGGGCGCCGCATGCAGCAATCCCACGCCACCGGCGGCGTGCGAGTACAAGAAGCTCTTGCGCGACGTCTCGACACCCGGCAGTTCCGTCCCGCTGTACGTCATCGAGAATCCCGGCAGCTACGTGGTCGAGAATCCGTCGAGCACGCTCAACCAGGCGTTCGACGGCGTGATCAACGCCTTGTGGAATCCCGCGGCGGCGCCGCTGGCGATCGACACCGGCGGAGCGCTGGTCGAGATTCCGGAGGACACGTTCGTGAGCTCGTACACGACCATGACCTACCCCGGCGTCGGCGCGACTTACGTCATTCCGGCGCTCAAGTTCTCGGGGGTGTCGTCCGGCTATGTCGCGTACGTGTTCAGCCCGATTGGACTGCAGCTGGGTTGCCAATCGGGTCAAATCCCCGCGACCTATTGCCCGAGCAATCCTAGCTCGGGCTTCCAGGTCTTCGGAGCCGCCGGGGCGCTCGCCTCGCCGGTGAACAACGACAACTGGAGCATCCTGACGGCCAACGGACTCATTCCCACCACATCCTCCGGTGGCTACAGCCAGCTCGTCGGGCGCCTGGGTCTCCTGCTGTCGAGCGCCATGAATCGCGGCGTCGCGCGCGTGAACTGTCCTGCGCCCAAGGTCACGTGGCAGTGCTGGCAGGACGAGACGTACTGGTATCCCACCACCGTATCCGCCACGTTCCCGGACATCACGCAGAACCTCTTCTCCTACTGGATGCACACCGCCACCATCAAGGGCACGCCCATGTTCGTGCGGCCGCCTGGCGCGGTGAACGGCGCAAGTGGCACGCCCGGCGGCGGCAAGCCCATGGGCATGGCGTATGGCTTCGCGGCCGACGAGAATCCGACACCGCAGGCGGTCACGCCCAACCAGCCGGAGGTGCCGTCCAAGTTCGACCAGACCGTGCTCCTTCCGGGGTCGGGCACCATCACCTTCGGGCCGTGGGTCACATCCTCGCTCAATCCGACGCTGTCGGTGGTGATCTCGCCCAACGGCGGCGGGACGGTGACGAGCTCGCCTAGCGGCATCAACTGCGGATTCGTGTGCAGCAATGCGTACGCCGCAGGTACGTCGGTGCAGCTCACCGCAACCCCCGCCTCTGGTTATGTCTTCTCGGGCTGGAGCGGCGCGTGCACCGGCACTTCCACCACCTGCACGGTCGTCGTCAGCGCCACCGCGACCGCGACGGCAACGTTCACGCCGACCGCGCCGGCCAACTTCGGCCTCACGGTCGTGGTGAGCGGACCCGGTACCGTGTCGAGCACACCGTCCGGCATCAGCTGCGGATCCTCCTGCAGCGCCTCGTTCGTGGCCGACAGCACGGTCACGCTCACCGCCACGCCTGCGCCTGGCAGCAACACCTTCGTGGGATGGAGCGGCGCATGCACGGGATCGAGCCCCACGTGCGTGGTCACCATGTCGGCCGCGCGCAACGTTGGCGCGACGTTCGCCAGTACGTCGCAGGTGACGCTCAGCGTGTCCGCGGGCGCCGGAGGTATCGTGACCACGATCCCCGGCGGCATCAACTGCGGCACCACGTGCTCCGCGGCCTTCGCGCTCGGCACGAACGTGAACGTGGTAGCGACGCCCAGCGTCGGATACGCCTTCACCGGATGGGGCGGCGCGTGCACGGGGACCAACGTGTGCGACCTCGTCATGGACGCCAACAAGAGCGTGAGCGCGACGTTCGCACCCGTGCCAGTGGGTCAGTACGCCCTGACGGTGCAGGACATCGGCAACGGCACCATCGTGAGCGCGCCCGCCGGCATCAATTGCGGCACCATTTGCGCGAACAGCTTCCCCACGGGGACGCTCGTTACGCTGACGGCGACGCCCGCCCCGGGTAATGCCTTCGCAGGATGGGGCGGGGCCTGCACGGGCCTCGGTGCGTGTGTCGTGCTCATGGACCAGCTCCAGACCGTGACCGCGACATTCCTCAGCAACGGTCCGCCGCCCGGCGCCCTCCAGGTCCCCACGCTGTCGCAGTGGGGCCTCGTCCTGCTGGCGCTGCTGGTCGGGCTGACCGCCGTGGTGCAGGGCGCACGCCGGCGCCGTATGTAATTGCCTTCGCTTCCAGTCCGCGCGGACGGCCCACCCCGGCCGTGCCGCGCGGATTGTCCAACCCCGGCCCGGGAACTAGTGGGGTCCCTGGGTTATCTTGACGTACTGGCCGTCGCATCCGCGGTGTGCCCATCCTCGAACAAATCCGGAGTACAGAACACGATGCCTGCAGTGACCGCTTCCCCATGCGCACGCGGACTGGCCGCGCTTTCCTTCGCCTCGACGCTCGCCTGGGTTCCCGCCGCTGCGCATGCGCAGGAAGGCCCGCCGCCGCTGTCGAGCGTCTCCCTCGCGGGCATTGCGCGCCTCAACGCCGATCTCGATGCTGGCGGCGACTTCTCGGCCAATGGCATCATCGCCAAGGGGTCGTTCGGCCGTGCGTTCGGTCCCAGCTTCACGGCGGGGCTGACGCTGTCGTATGCGTATGAGGACTGGAATTTCGGAACGCCCAACGCCTTTGGTGCACAAGCGCCCTGGACCTCGCTCAACGCACCCTCGATCGGCGCCAACCTGCGTTATCGATACTCGGACCAGTTGTTCCTGTTCGTGTCGCCGCAGGTGGGATGGAACTACGAGTCGGGCGCGAGCGCGGACCAGGGGATGTCCTACGGCGCGGCCTTCGGCGCGATCTACGCGTACTCGCCCACGCTGACGCTCGGCCTCGGCGCCGCCGCGTTCCGGCAGGTGAATCGCACGAACGTGTTTCCGATCCTCATCGTCAACTGGAAGATCACCGACAAGCTCACGCTCTCGAACCCGCTCGAGGCGGGTCCCACCGGCGGGCCGGGCATCGAGCTTTCGTACGCCTTCCGCGACCAGTGGGACCTGGGTGTGGGCATGGCGTTTCGCGACACGCGCTTCCGCCTGAAGGACGACGGTCCGCAGCCCAACGGCATCGGCGAGGACAAGGGCCTGCCGCTGTTCGCGCATGTCACCTATTCGCCGGCGAAGGCGTTCAAGCTCGACTTCTACGCGGGGGCGATCCTCAACGGGCGACTCAAGGTGCTCGACAGCAACGGCTCGACCGTCACGTCGACGGACTACGGCGCGCAGCCGGTCCTGGGCATCCGGGCGGCGTACGCGTTCTAGTGCCTGCCGGATGGTGCCGGGGAACCAGCCGGCACCATCGCGTCGCCAGCGGCGATGGCCTGCGTGGTCATGCGCTACGGCGAAGTGGCGCCCGTGAATTCTTCCTTGTCGGCGACGGCGTCGGCACGGGAGTCGTGGACGACGCCATCGCGATGGTGCGGCGGGGCGTACAGCGTGTAGAGCTTGAGCGGTACCCGTCCCGTGTTGACGATGTTGTGGTGCGTTCCTGCCGGAACCACGATGCCGAATCCTGCCCGGATGCCCACCCTGACGCCTTCGATGACGGCCTCACCGGTGCCTTCCTCGACGCGAAAGAACTGGTCGACGGTATGCACCTCCATGCCGATTTCCTCGGTCGGCCGCAGCGCCATCAGGACGAGCTGGCAATGCCTCGCCGTATACAGCACGTGTCGAAACTTCGCGTTGCCGAGGGTCAGGGGCACCTGCGGCAGGGCGAGGAACAG
>CAZIZD010000284.1:0-6198 GCA_964543615.1 uncultured Alcaligenaceae bacterium
GACGCCGACGTGCTGCTGGTGCGGGTCGACGGTAGCGTGACGATGAGCCACGAGAACATCTGGCCCACGAACGTGCTGAGCTTGTCGACCGTCAGCAGGAGCTTTTGCATCGCGGTTTACCCTTGCGCCATCTTCATTCGGCGGGTACGCACAAAAAAGACACCATCCGGTGGCCGGATGGTGTCTTTGCGCGGAAGGTGCAGCGCCGTTACGACTTCTTGGCGGGCGCAGGAGCGCTCGCCTTCGCACCGAAGTAGTGGTTGTACGCCATGCGGCGGTTGACGTTGTTGTCCATGTCCCACTTGACGACACGCTCGGCGAACGCCTTCTGCGAGTCGGCGATCTCCTTGAACAGCGCGTTGTCGGAGGACTTCTTCGCGGCCACCTGGTCGTAGATGGTGAGCTGGGACTGAAGCAGCGCGTCGGGCGTCTTGTAGAACTTGACCTTGTCCTTGTTCTGCAGCTCGACGTAGTCCTTCGAGTAGCGGTCGATCGCCTTCCAGGAGAGCTCGGCCGAAGCGGCGTCCACCGCGTTGGCGATGATCGCCTGCATCTTGGGCGGCAGCGCGTTGAACTTGTCCTTGTTGAACATGATCTCGAACTGCTCGGCGTTCTGGTGGAAGCTCTGCAGCATGCACACCTTGGACACGTCGGGGAAGCCCAGGATGCGGTCGGACGTCATGTTGTTGAACTCCGCCGCGTCGAGCAGGCCGCGGTCCATCGCGGGCACGATTTCGCCTCCGGGCAGTGCGTTGACGGCGACACCCATGCCCGTGAACACGTCGATGCTGATGCCCACGGTGCGGTACTTGAGACCCTTCAGGTCTTCCACCTTGGTGATCGGCTTCTTGAACCAGCCGAGCGGTTGCGTGGCCATCGGACCGTAGGGGAACGACACGACATTGGCGCCGACCGACGCGTAGAGCTTGGCGAGGAGCTCCTTGCCCCCGCCATAGCGATGCCACGCGAGCAGCTGGTTGGCATCCATGCCGTAGGCAGGCCCCGAGCCCCACAGTGCCAGGGCGGTCTGCTTGCCGTAGTGATACACGAGCACGCCGTGGCCGCCGTCGAGCGTGCCCTTCGACACGGCGTCGAGCAGGCCGAAGGCAGGCACCACGGCGCCGGCGGGCAGCACCTCGATCTTGAGGTCGCCGCCGGTCATGTCGTTGACCTTCTTGGCGAAATCGAGTGCGTACTCGTGGAAGATGTCCTTGGCCGGCCAGGTCGACTGCCAGCGCATGGAGATGGGACCCGCCTGTCCCTTGGCGATCATGGGGAAGCCGAGCGTGGCGGCGCCGGCGGCGGCACCGGTGGCCGCAGTCAGGAACTTGCGGCGGGTGGAAGGTGCGGCGGCTGCGGCGGGTTTGGCCGTATTCGGCGTATCGATTTTGCGAGACATGCTTCCTCCGAGAGGCGGCGGCGATCACGCGATCGCGCCTTGCTTAATGGACCTGCGCACTTCTGCGGCGGCTCGGTCCGGTTGTGTGGAAAACGACGATTGCTGAGCGTGTTACTGCGACGCGCGCCGCATTATAGCCGCGCCAATACCGCACCATTGTGCCCCGAGTGGAGTCCAGCGAAAAGGCCCTTTGGGCGGCCCGTCTCGGGAACAGTTGCTGGCGGGCGACTATTCCGGCGCGACCGGCCTCCGTTCCCGCAGCGCCTGGGCGAGCGTGCCCGGATCGACGTACTCGAGTTCGCCGCCGACGGGCACCCCGCGGGCGAGCCGGCTCACGCGCAGGCCGCGGGCGGACATGAGCTCACCAATGTAGTGCGCCGTGGCCTCGCCCTCGTTCGTGAAGTTGGTGGCGAGGATGACTTCCTTCACCGCGCCGTCGGTGGCGCGCTTGAGGAGCCTGTCGAGGCGGATTTCCTTGGGGCCGATGCCGTCGAGCGGCGAGAGCCGTCCCATCAGGACGAAGTAGAGGCCCTGATAAGCCTGCGCGTGCTCGACCATGAGGAGATCGGCCGGCGTCTCGACCACGCACAGGAGGCTCGGGTCCCGCCGCGAGGACGCGCACAGCGCGCAGACCGTGTCCTCGGTGAACGTGTTGCAGCGCTCGCAATTGCGGATCTTGTCGGCCGCGTGGGTGAGTGCGACGCCGAGCGCGCGCGCGCCTTCGCGGTCGTGCTGCATGAGGTGCAGCGCCATGCGCTGGGCGGCCTTGGGGCCGACGCCCGGCAGGCACCGCAGCGCGCGCGCGAGCGCATCGAGGCTTGACACCGGGTCCCGCGTGAAGCTGTCGGCCATGGATCGCGAGGTGGCGCCCGCCGGGCGGGCGCGTTCCACCTAGAACAGCTTCATGCCGGGCGGCAGCGGCAGCCCCGCGGTGAGGCCGGACATCTTCTCCTGCGTCGTGGTCTCCACGCGGCGCACGGCGTCGTTGACCGCGGCGGCCACGAGGTCCTCGAGCATGTCGCGGTCGTCGGCCATGAGCGAAGCGTCGATCGACACCCGCTTCACGTCGTGGCGGCAGGTCATCACGACCTTGACGAGCCCCGCTCCGGCCTGGCCCTCGACCTCGGTCTGCGCGAGCTCATCCTGCGCCTTGCGCATGTTCTCCTGCATCTGCTGGGCCTGCTTCATGAGCCCGGCGAGTTGGTTCTTCATCATCGCGTCGATTCCTTCACTCGTTTACCTGTTCACCCGTTCACCGCCCTCAGGGCTCGCTCGGCTTGATCGTCTCGCTGCGCACCTGGCCGTCGAACTTCGCGACGAGGTCGCGCACGAACGGCTCCTCGCGGAAGGCAGCCTCGCGCCTGGCACTCGCCTCGGCCCGCTCGCGCTTCTCGGTTGCCGCGAGCGAAGAGTCGGCCGGCGCCCCCACCTCGAATGCGAGCAGCAGCTTGCGCCCCGTCGCCTGTTCGAGCGCGACCTTGAGCTTGTCCGAGTACGCCTTGTCGGCGAGGTGCTTGAACGCGGCCGGCAACGCGAGCGTCAACGCGTTGCCGCTGATCGATTTGAGCTCCGTTTGCGCCGCAAGTTGCGCGGCCATGCCGGACAATTTCATCTGCGCGACGAAGGCAGGCCAGCGCGCGGGATCGTCCGGCAACGGGAGGATATCGCGCGGCGCCGCGGGTGCCGGGGGTGTAGCGGCCGCGGCGGGCACGGCGGCCCGCGCGATCGACGCCACATTCGACGCCATGTTCGTCGCCACATTCGGCGGGCCGTTCGACGGCGGCGCCACGGCCGGACGCGGCATGGGCGACGCGGGCGCAATCGCGGGTCGCGCGGGACGGTCCGCGCGCGCCGGACGCTGCACCTCGCCGCCCTTGTCTGGGACGAATGCGTGCATGCGCAGGAGCGTCATGGCGACGCCGGTGGGCTCGTCGGGCGCGATCGCGAGATCGGCACGGCCCTGCGCCGCAATCTGGTAGTAGAGCTGCACGGTCTCGGCGTCGAACGCCGAGGCGTATCCCGCGAGACGGTCCGCGTCGTCGAATGCCTTGGCCGCGTCCGGCACGACCTGCGCGACCGCGATGCGATGAAACAGCGATGCGAGCTCGTCCAGCGCCTGGGCGGACGACAGTCCGCGCTCGGCCAGCATGTCGCTCTCGGCGAGAAGCGCGCCACCGTCGTTGGCCGCGAGCGCATCGGCGATGCGGTAGACGTAGTCGCGGTCGACGGTGCCGAGCATCGTGCGCACGACGCCGTCCCTGACTTCGCCGCTGCCGAACGCGATGGCCTGGTCGAGGAGCGACAGTCCGTCGCGCAGCGAGCCCTGCGCGGCACGGGCGATCAGGTTGACGGCCGTCGCATCGTGCGCGATGCCCTCCTCGTTCAGGATGTAGTCGAGGCGCGCGGCGATGACCGGAGCGCCCAGGGGCTTCAGGTTGAACTGCAGGCAGCGCGAGAGCACCGTGACCGGGATCTTCTGCGGGTCGGTGGTGGCGAGCACGAAACGCACGTGCTCGGGCGGCTCCTCCAGCGTCTTCAGCATCGAGTTGAAGGCCGCCTTCGACAGCATGTGGACTTCGTCGATGAGGTAGACCTTGTAGCGTCCGGCGGTGGGCGCGTAGCGTGCGTTGTCGAGGATCTCGCGCATGTTGTCGATGCCGGTGTGCGATGCGGCATCGAGCTCCAGCAGGTCGACGAAGCGCCCCGCGTCGATGTCGCGGCAGGCATCGCACACGCCGCACGGCGTGCCGGTGAGGCCGGTCTGGCAATTGAGGCACTTGGCGAGGATGCGCGCGATGGTGGTCTTGCCGACGCCGCGCGTGCCGGTCAGCAGGTAAGCGTGATGCAGCCGTCCGCGCGAGAGCGAGTTGGACAGCGCGGTGACGACGTGCTCCTGGCCCTTCAAGTCGGCGAAGGTCGTCGGCCGCCACTTGCGCGCGAGGACTTGGTAGCTCATTTGGCGATTATCGCTTACGCCGGCCGAGAACGAAGGCGAGGCCAAACGCAGAACTCGCGTCCTTGCGTAGCTCTTGCGGCGCGCGGCGCCGGGGCGCCCCAAGCCGCGCGCGAAACATTCATCCGATGCAAAGGGCGCAACGCCGGCAATTCAATCACCACCGAACGGCCGGAAGCCCTCTGCATCGGCTTCGCATAGGTGGCGAGCCGTGATCCCGGCACTTGCAGGACATCGCTGTGGCTGCTTCCTTCCGGACCTGACCAGGTTCACGAGCCTGCAATGCGGGGCGACCCGCCATGGGAAAGCGGGGAAAGACCATGATTATAGCGCTTCAGCGCTAGTCCAAGGCGCCTAGTGCGGCCGGCGCCGCGCCGCCGCTATACTCGCGGCCGTTTGCGTGACGTTTGCGTGACGGAACACCGGAGGACGGATTTGGCCACGCTGCTGTCCCACCGCAAGCGGATCATCGTCGCACACGCCCGGCTCAGCGCCGCCGTGCTCGCGATCGGCGCCATGCTCGTGTGCGAGTCGCCGCCGGACGTGACCGTGCCGCTCGATCGCACGCTCGTCGTGGCCGTGCTGCGCGCGCCCGCACAATGGCTTACCGGCGCGCGGCGCGACCAGGGGTTCGAGGACCACCTCGTCGCCGAGTATGCCTCGTCCCGCGGCCTTGCCATCCGCGTCGTCGACGTAGGGTCGGCGGCCGAGCTCGCCGCGAAGGTCATGGCCGGCGAAGCGCACATCGGCGTGGGCGACGCCCGCATTACGCGGCACCTGCTCGCGGGCTTCGACGTGGCGCTGGCCGCGGTCCCGCCCCTCGATCTCGCCTGGGTCGTGTCGCCGCGGTTGGCAACGCTCGGCGACGACGTCGACCGCTATCTTGCCGCCGCACGCGCGCAAGGCGTGCTGTCGCGCCTCGCCGACCGCTATCTCGGCGCGCGTCCGGAGGTGGACGCCCGCGACGCCGCGGCGTTCGAGGAGCGCATCGCGACGCTCTTGCCGCGCTACGTCGAGTGGTTCGTGGAAGCGGAGCGCGACACGACCGTCGACTGGCGTGTGCTCGCCGCGATCGCGTACCAGGAATCGCAATGGGATCCCGCGGCCACGAGCCCCACCGGGGTACGGGGCTTCATGCAACTCACCGAGGATACGGCGCAGCAATTGCGCATCGACCGGCTCGACCCCTACGCCTCGATCCATGGCGCGGCGCGCTACCTGGCCACGCTCAAGGCGCGGCTCCCGGCGCGCATCGCGGAGCCGGACCGCACGCTGCTAGCGCTCGCCGCCTACAACATCGGCGCGGGACATCTCGAGGACGCGCGCATCGTCGCGCAGCGCATGAAGCTCGATCCGGACCGCTGGGACGACGTGCGCCAGGCGCTCCCGCTCCTGACCCTGCCCGAGCACTACGAGAGCGCGCGCAACGGCTATGCACGCGGCGGCATGCCCGTCACCTTCGTCGATCGCGTCCGCGCCTACCACGACATCCTCGTGCGCCGCGGCCCGATCGCGCCGCGCGGCACCCCGGCCCAGCAGTCCGACGCCCGCTGAAGCGCTCCCCGGCCTCGCGTAGAATGCGCGCATGGCGGTATCGTTGCGCGCTTTCGCGCGCGCCCTGTGCGTCCTGTGTGTCCTCCTCCCGCTCGCCGCGGTATCGGCCGCGCGCGCCGCCGATGCTCCTTCGGTCTTCCTCGAAGAACTGACCTCGCCCGAGCTAGTCGCCCGCATCGCCGCGGGCTCGACCATCGTCATCGTCCCGGTCGGCGGCACCGAGCAGAACGGCGCGCACATGACGCTCGGCAAGCACAACGTGCGCGTGCGCGCGCTGTCCGAGCGCGTGGCG
>CAZIZD010000285.1:0-6155 GCA_964543615.1 uncultured Alcaligenaceae bacterium
GATCGAGCTCGCCGAGCGCGATCTCGATGCGGCGCAACGCTCCCTGTCGACGACGCTCGAGCCGCGCTGGCACCGCGACATCGCTCCGGGGCTGCGCGCGGCGGAACTCCAGGCGCAGGAGCAGCTCTCGGGCGAGCTCGGCGAGGGCGATCCCGTGGGTGATCTCCGGGCCGAGGCGCGCGCCACCTGGTGGACGCAGTACGGCGCCGCACTGCGGACGCCCCTCTACGTCATCGCCACCCGCCCCGACTTCGGCAGGCTGGGATTCTCGCTCTGGTGGCCGTATGCGCGGCTGTCCGCGCTCACCTCCGACAACGACGGCATGCTGCGCACCCGCGACCAGGTCGTGCACGCGTCGCGATTGCTCGGTGTGGTCAACGCCGACCACTTGAGCGTGGCCATCCCGCACCCGGGTCTCATGTATCTTCTGGTGTTCAACCCCACGCCGTTTCCAAGGCCGGACGTCTATCTCGCGGCCATCGACGTGATCGCATCGCAGGCGCCGTGAACGACTTTCGCATCACCCGGCTTTCACCCCAAGACGTGCAGCTGCCCATCGACTGGGCCGCGGGCGAAGGCTGGAACCCGGGGACTCACGATGCGGCGTGCTTCGCGGCCGCCGACGCCGGCGGATTCTTCGCAGGCTGGCTGGGTGACGCGCCCGTCGCCACGATCTCCGTCGTCAAGTACGGCGCCACCTTTGCCTTTCTCGGCCTCTACATCGTCAGTCCCGCGCATCGCGGGCGCGGTTACGGTTACGCGTTGTGGAAGCACGCCCTCGCGACCGCGCAGGGGCGCAGCGTCGGACTCGACGGTGTCGTCGCGCAGCAGGACAACTACCGGCGATCGGGGTTCGCGCTCGCGTATCGCAACATCCGCTATCGCGGCCTGCGCGCAAGCGACGCACCGCTCGACGCGCGCGTGGTGCCGCTGTCGAAGTTCTCCTTCGATGAGATCGTGCGTTACGACCGCGCGTTGTTCCCGGAGTCGCGCGAAGCCTTCCTGCGCGCGTGGATCGCGCAGCCGGGCGCCAAGGCGATGGCGGTCGAGCAGTCGGGCCGGCTCGCGGGGTACGGCGTGATCCGTCCCGCGCGCGCGGGTTTCAAGATCGGGCCCTTGTTCGCCGAGGACCCGTCCTGTGCGGAAGCGCTCTTCCATGCGCTCACCATGCGCGTCCCGGCGGGATCGGAAGTCTTCCTCGACGTGCCCGAGCCCAATCGGTCCGCGCTCGCGCTTGCCGAGCGCCACGCCATGACGCCCGTGTTCGAGACCGCACGCATGTACACGGGACCCGCCCCAAGGCTGCCGCTTGCGCGGCTCTTCGGCGTGACGAGCTTCGAGTTGGGCTAGTCCCTAGCTGCCGAAGGCGGCGCGGCGCGTGGGCGTGAGATAGGCGACGTCGCCGGCGCGCAAGGCGAGCGCCCGGTACGCGTCCCGCGGCAACTCCACGTTGACGGTCTTCGCGGACGGGTCGAGTGCGAACTCGAGCCGGGCCACGGGCCCGATCGCGGAACCGTGCACGAATCGCGCGGGCAGTGCGGCGTCTCCGGGACTGCGCGTCACCGCGAACTCGTGCGGCCGGGTGAAGGTCTCGGTGCCGTCCTCCGCGGGCAGGCGGTTGACGTGCCCCAGGAACTCGTACACGAAGGGTGTGGCGGGCTGGTCGTACACCTCCTCGGGCGGCCCCAGCTGTTCGATGCGCCCGTGATTCATCACGACCACGCGATCAGCCACTTCGAGCGCTTCCTCCTGATCGTGGGTCACGAACACGCTCGTGACGTGCACCTCGTCGTGCAGGCGTCGCAGCCAACGCCGCAGTTCCTGCCGCACGCGCGCGTCGAGCGCGCCGAAAGGCTCGTCGAGCAGCAGCACGCGCGGCTCCACCGCGAGCGCGCGCGCGAGCGCGATGCGCTGCCGCTGCCCGCCGGAGAGCTGGTGCGGAAAGCGGTCCGCAAGCCAATCGAGTTGAACCAGTTCGAGCAGCGACCGCACCTTCTTCGCGATGGCCGCTTCGGTCGGACGATGCTTGCGCGGCCGCACGCGCAGGCCGAACGCGATGTTCTCGAAGATGGTGAGATGTCCGAAGAGCGCGTAGTGCTGGAACACGAAGCCCACCTGGCGGTCGCGTGCGTGCGTCTGGGTTGCGTCCTCGCCATGGAAGGACACGGATCCGGCATCCGGCCACTCCAGTCCCGCGATGATGCGCAGCAACGTGGTCTTGCCCGAACCCGAAGGGCCGAGGAGGGCCAGCAGCTCTCCCGTTTCGACCGTGAGGCTCACGTCGTCGACGGCGACGAAGTTGCCGAAACGCTTGTCGATGTTGCGAAGCTCGATGCTCATGGGGCTTTCCTTGGGTCTTGGCTCTCGGGATCAGGTTTGGGGCTGCGCCGGTCCGGCGCGCTCGTCGGACCTCGATTCGATGAATTGCTTGAGGACGAGCGTGACGAGCGCGAGCAGCGCAAGGAGCGATGCGCACGCGAACGCCGCCGCGAACTGGTACTCGTTGTAGAGGATCTCGACGTGCAGGGGCAGGGTGTTGGTCACGCCGCGGATGTGACCGGAGACCACCGACACGGCGCCGAACTCGCCCATCGCGCGGGCGTTGCACAGGATCACGCCGTAGAGCAGGCCCCACTTCACGTTGGGAATCGTGATGCGCCAGAACGTCTGCCAGCCGCGGGCGCCCAGCACCGTGGCGGCCTCTTCCTGCTCGTTGCCTTGCGCCTGCATGAGCGGGATGAGCTCGCGTGCCACGAACGGAAAGGTGACGAAGATCGTGGCGAGCACGATGCCCGGCACCGCGAAGATCACCTTCACGTCGTGCTCGGCGAGCGAGGCCCCGAACCAGCCCTGCAGGCCGAAGATCAGCACGTAGATGAGGCCGGCGATCACCGGCGAGACCGAGAACGGCAGGTCGATCAGCGTGACGAGGACGCTCTTGCCGGGAAAGTTGAACTTGGCGATCGCCCAAGCGGCCGCGACCCCGAACACGACGTTGAGCGGAACGGCGATGGCCGCGGCAACGAGCGTGAGCCGGATCGCCGAAAGCGCGTCCGGCTCCACGATCGCCGCAAGGTAGACGCCCACGCCCTTCTTCAGCCCCTCGACGAACACGAAGACCAGCGGGACGAACAGGAACACGGTGAGGAACAGGAGCGCGGTGCCGATGAGCACGAGCCGGACGAGGCCACCGTCCTGCGCGCCGGCAGCGGATGGGTGCGGAGAGCGCGTTGCCGTCATGTCGCCCCCAGGCGCTTGCGCGTCCACGCCTGCAGCGCGTTGATCGCAAGCAGCAGGACGAACGATACGACGAGCATCACCACCGCGATGGCCGTGGCGCCGGTGTAGTCGTATTGCTCGAGCTTGGTGATGATGAGCAGCGGCGTGATCTCGGAGACCATCGGCATGTTGCCGGCGATGAAGATCACCGAGCCGTACTCGCCGATGGCGCGCGCGAACGCGAGCGCGAATCCCGTGAGCAGCGCCGGCAGCACGATGGGCAGGACGACGCGCCGGAATGCGGAAAAGCGCGAAGCGCCGAGGGTCGTCGCCGCTTCCTCGAGTTCGCGCGGAAGGCTCTCGAGCACCGGCTGGACGGTGCGCACGACGAACGGAAGCCCGATGAACGTCAGCGCGACGAACACGCCGAGCGGCGTGAACGCGACCTTGATACCCAGCGGCGCAAGCAACGCGCCGAACCAGCCGTTGCCAGCGAACAAGCCCGTCAGTGCGATGCCCGCGACCGCAGTCGGCAGCGCGAACGGCAGGTCCACCAGGGCGTCGACGATGCGGCGTCCCGGGAACCGGTAACGAACGAGCACCCACGCGACGATCAGGCCGAACACGACGTTGACGAGCGCCGCGCCGAGCGACGCGCCGAACGTGAGGCGGTAACTCGCCATCACGCGCGGCGCGGTGACGATGGACCAGAACGCGGGCCACGTGAGCTGCGCCGTCTTGATGAATGCCGCCGAGAGCGGAATCAGCACGATGAGCGACAGGTAGACGAGCGTGAAGCCCAGGCTGAGGCCGAAGCCGGGCAGCACGACGCGCTTGCGCCGCACGGGCTTCGCATCGAGAAGGCGCGCGCCTTCGCGATCGAAGGCGCGCGCAACGAGCATGGCGTGATCGGCCATTATTTGGGGACGTAGATCTGGTCGAAGATCGCGCCGTCGGCGAAGTGCGTCCTGGTGGCGTTGGGCCAGCCGCCGAAGGCGCCGTCGATGGTCACGAGCGTGAGCTTGGGAAACTGCTTCTCGTACTTCGCTGCCACCTTGGGATCGCTCGGCCGGTAGAAGTTGCGCGCCGCGATCTCCTGGCCCTCGGGGCTATAGAGGTACTGAAGGTACGCCTCCGCCACCTTGCGCGTGCCCTTCTTGTCCACGTTCTTGTCCACCACCGCCACCGGCGGTTCGGCCAGGATGGACAGCGACGGCGCCACGATCTCGAACTTGTCCGGACCGAACTCCTTCAGCGCCAGGAACGCCTCGTTCTCCCACGCGAGCAGCACGTCGCCCACGCCGCGCTCCACGAACGTCGTGGTCGAACCGCGCGCCCCCGAGTCGAGCACCGGCACGTTCTTGTAGATGCTCGTCACGAACTCCCGCGCCTTGGCGTCGCTGCCGTACTTGCGCTTGCCGTATTCCCACGCGGCAAGGTAATTCCACTGCGCGCCGCCCGAGGTCTTGGGGTTGGGCGTGATCACCGCTACGCCGGGCTTGGCGATGTCGTCCCAGTCCTTGATGTTCTTCGGGTTGCCCTTGCGCACCAGGAACACGATGGTCGACGTGTACGGCGTGCTGTTGTTGGGCAGGCGCTTCTGCCAGTCGGCGGGCAGGAGCTTGCCTTTCTCGGCGATCGCATTGATGTCGGAGGCCAGCGCCAGCGTCACCACGTCGGCGTCGAGACCGTCGATGACGGTGCGCGCCTGCTTGCCCGACCCGCCGTGCGATTGCTTGACCGTGACCTTCTCGCCGCCCTTGGCCTGCCATTGCTTGGCGAAGGCGGCGTTGAAGTCCTGGTAGAGCTCGCGCGTCGGATCGTACGAGACGTTGAGCAGCGTGACGTCGGCCATCGCGGTCGTGCTCGCGAAGGCGGCGAAGGCAATGGCGCCGAGGACGGCGTAGGGCATGGTGAGGTTCTTCATGGTTATATGTAAATTACCTATCGATAACTATGGGCTATATATATGTTCCAAGAAAGGCCGCTCGCGGCGGCCTCTCGCGCGACGCGGCGTCCCTTTAGGCGGACGCCGCGCGTCTGACGTTCGTACATCGCTCGGCAATCTCCAGCGCACGCGCGCGGAACTGCGGTCCCACGAGAATGAGCGCCGGTCCTTTCACGTTGGCTTCGGCAAGAAGCGGCAGGTCGGCGAGCGTCGTGTGCAGGACCCGCTGCTCCGGGAGCGACGCGTTCTCGACCACGGCCACCGGAAGGCCGGCCGGCTTGCCCGACGCGATCAGCGCGTGCGCGAGGCGTCCGGCCTCGCCGACCCCCATGTAGATCGCGCCTGCGTCGGCGGCGGCAAGTCCGTCGACCCACGTGCTCGCGGCCTCCGCGTCGCCCACGCGCGGGGTCGCGAACGTGATGCTGCGCGCGCTGCCGCGTTGGGTGAGGGACGTCTTGAGCGCTGCCGCCGCTGCGAGCGCCGCCGTGATGCCGGGCACCACTTCGCAGGCGATGCCCGCCTGCTCGAGCGCCGCGATCTCTTCCTGCGCGCGCCCGAACATCATGGGGTCGCCGCCCTTGAGGCGCACGACCACGGCATGCCGGCGCGCCGCATCGACGAGCCGCTTGTTGATGAACTGCTGCGCGGTGGAGTGCCGGCCGCAGCGCTTGCCCACTGCGACCTTCTGCGCACGCGCGGCGAGCGCGATCGTTTCCGGATGCACCAGCGCGTCATGGAAGACGATGTCCGCCCGCTCGAGCAGGCGCACGGCGCGCAGCGTGAGGAGATCCGGAGCGCCTGGGCCGGCGCCCACGAGGTACACCGTTGCGCAGATCGCGCTCATCGGATCATTCCCGCTGCCACGGTGCCGTTGGTGGCCTCGTCGATCAGGATGAAGCTGCCCGTCGCGGGCGTGTCCTGGTAGCGATCGCCGAGAATCGGCGAGGCCAGCGCCACGGTGGCCTGTCCGATGTCGTTCATCGCCATC
>CAZIZD010000286.1:0-6099 GCA_964543615.1 uncultured Alcaligenaceae bacterium
CCGGGCGCAGGATCGCGCGTCTGGGTGGAGACGTTCCACAGGTGATCGAGGCGCAGGACCTTCGCCCGCACCTCACGCGTGCTTTGGCGCAGGAGGTACGTGCGCCTGGTGTCGAGCGGACGCGCGTCGAGCCAGCACAGCGTGGCGTCCAACTGCCTCGCCACGTCCGGCGCGTCGGCCTCGCGTACGAGGATGTCGCCGCGCGCGATGTCGACCTCGTCGGCCAGGGCAATGGTCACCGCATCGTGCAGATGCGCATGCTGGCGCGGGCCTTCGTACGTCGCGATGGCCGACACCGTCGTCGTGCGTCCGGACGGCAGCACGGTCACGCGCTCGCCGACCGCAATGGAACCGCTTTCGACGCGTCCGAGATAACCGCGGCGCGCTCCGTCCGTGGGCCGCGACACGTACTGGACCGGAAAGCGGAATCCGGTGTGCGCCGCCTTGCGCGCGACGGGCGCGTCCTCGAGGATCTCGAGCAGCGTCGGGCCGTCGTACCATGCGAGCCGGTCGCCGTCTTCGCCGGCGCGATTGACGACCATGTGACCGCCGAGCGCCGACATCGGGACATACCGGACGCGCGAGGCGTCGATGCCGGTGCGTTCGGCGAACGCGTCGAAATCCTCCGCGATGCGCTCGAACACGGCCCGGTCGAAGCCGACCAGGTCCATCTTGTTGATCGCGACCACGAGGCTTTCGATGCCGAGGAGATGGGCGAGGGTCGCGTGGCGCCGCGTCTGCGTCACGATGCCGTGGCGTGCGTCCACGAGCAACACGGCAAGCTCCGCTGTGGACGCGGCCGTCACCATGTTGCGCGTGTACTGCTCGTGACCCGGCGCGTCGGCAATGATGAACTTGCGCTTCGCGGTTGCGAAGTACCGGTACGCGATGTCGATGGTGATGCCTTGCTCGCGTTCGGCGGTGAGCCCGTCCGTCAGCAGGGAGAGGTCGAGCGCCGTGCCGCGCTTGGCGGACGTGCGCTCGAGGCTCGCGAGCTGGTCCGTGAGCACGGCCTTGGTGTCGTAGAGCAGGCGCCCGATGAGCGTGCTCTTGCCGTCGTCCACGCTGCCGGCGGTCAGGAACCGCAGCACGCCGTTGTCCACGGGAAGCCTGTCTCGTGCCGACATCAGAAGTACCCCGCCTTCTTGCGCAACTCCATGGAGGCGTCGTTGGTCTGGTCGTCGAGACGCGTGGCACCGCGCTCGGTGATGGTGGCGGCCGCCGTCTCGACAATGATCTCACGCGCGTTGGCCGCCTCGGAGGCGACGGGCGCGGTGCACGGAATGTCGCCCACCGTGCGGAAACGCACCGAGACCTCCTCGACCGTTTCGCCGGGCCGCGGTGGCGTGAGATGCGTCACCGGCACGAGCGCCCCCTTGCGGCGCACGATCGGCCGCGTGTGCGCGTAGTAGATCGAAGGCACGGCCAGGCGCTCGCGCTCGATGTACTGCCACACGTCGAGCTCGGTCCAGTTGCTGATCGGGAACACGCGGACGTGCTCGCCCTTGTGCACGCGCGCGTTGTAGAGGTTCCAGAGCTCGGGACGCTGGTTGCGCGGGTCCCACTGGCCGAAGGCGTCGCGGAAACTGAACACGCGCTCCTTCGCGCGGGCCTTCTCCTCGTCGCGCCGGGCCCCGCCGATGCAGGCGTCGAACTCGAACTCGGCGATGGCGTCGAGCAGCGTGACGGATTGATGCGGGTTGCGGCTCTCGTCGGGCGACTTCAGCACGACGCGTCCCTGCGCGATCGAGTCCTCGACCGAGCGCACGATGAGGCGCTCGCCCAGTTCCGCCGCACGCGCGTCGCGGAATGCGATGACCTCGGGGAAGTTGTGCCCGGTGTCGATGTGCAGCAGCGGGAACGGAAAGCGCCCCGGACGGAACGCCTTCTCGGCGAGACGCAGCAGCACCAGCGAATCCTTACCGCCCGAGAAGAGCAGGGCGGGGTTGGCGCACTGGCCCGCAACCTCGCGCAGGATGTAGATGGCCTCGGCCTCGAGCCACGCAAGATGATCGGTGGCGACCGGTGCTTCGAATTCGCGTAGCAACGGCTCCGCTTCCAGGACAGCGCTCATGACGTGACTTCCGCAGGCTGGCGTACGACGTTCGCCGGCCTGCGATGCAGGCCGCATTCCTTGTGCTCGGGGTTCTCCCACCACCAGCGTCCGGCACGAACGTCCTCGCCGGGCTCGACCGCGCGCGTGCAGGGCGCGCAGCCGATGCTGGGATAGCCGCGGTCGTGCAGCGCGTTGTAGGGCACGCCGCGCGATCGCAGGTACGTCCAAACCTCGCCTTCGTTCCACTCGACGAGCGGGTTGAACTTGGGCAGGCCGTGTACCGCGTCGTGCTCCTCGAACGGCACGTCGGCGCGGGTGATCGACTGCTCGCGGCGCAACCCCGTGATCCATGCGCCCTTGCCGGCGAGCGCGCGGGCGAGCGGCTCGGTCTTGCGGATGGCGCAGCACGTCTTGCGCAGGTCGACGCTGTCGTAGAAGGCGTTGGTGCCGTGCTCGCGCACGAAGGACTCGATCCGATGCGCCGCGGGCGCATGAACGTCCACCGCGATGCCGTAGTGGCGGCGCACGCGGTCGATCAGCGCGTGCGTCTCCTCCGGCAGGCGTCCCGTGTCCAGCGTGAAGACGGCGATCGGCAGCGCATCGCGAGCGATGAGATCCACGAGCACCATGTCCTCGGCCCCGAAGCTCGATGCGAGAACGGCGGGCGCGTGTTCGCGCGCGATGCGCTCCAGCGCGCCCGACGCTGCGGCGATGCGCCGGTCGAGCGTCACTGCGCGGCCTCCTGCGTGCGGCGGCGGTACCAGGGCGTGCGCGCGTACGTGGACTGGTAGCCGTCCGAGAAGTCGCGCAGACCGGCCAGCGCGGTGTCGGGGTCGCGTCCCTCGGCGAGCTCGAACGCGTCGAAGCCCACCTGACCCAGGTAGTAGAGCTGGTCTTGCAGCACGTCGCCGATTGCCCGGAGCTCGCCCGCGTAACCGAAGCGCTCGCGCAGCAGGCGCGCGCTCGAGTAGCCGCGACCGTCCGTGAACGCGGGAAAGTCGATGGCGACGACGGGGAGATGTGCGAGATCGCCCGCCAGGACCGCGGGGTCCTCGGCGGGGGCGAGCCAGACGCCCACGTCGCCGCGCGCGCGCAGCGCGTCGCGGTGCGCCTGCCACAGCGCGAGCGGCACGATGACGGCGCCCTGCGGGAGGTCGGCCGGACCGGCGGCCTTGCGCACCACGACGAACGCGTCGTCGACGACGGCGCTGCCCTTAATCAGCCGTGGCATACACGCGCTCCTTGAAGGGTTCGACGCCGAGACGGCGGACCGTGTCCACGAACCGCTCGTCCTCGTGACGGAGGTCGACGTACGTCTCGACCAGGCGCGAGACCACGTCCGGCATCTCGCTCGCCGCGAACGAAGGGCCGATCACCTTGCCGATCGCCGCGTGCTCGCCCTGCGTGCCGCCGATCGCGACCTGGTACCACTCGGAGCCGTTCTTGTCGACGCCGAGGATGCCGATGTGTCCCACGTGATGATGGCCGCACGCGTTCATGCAGCCACTGATGTTGAGGTCGAGCTCGCCCACGTCGTGCAGGTAGTCGAGGTCGTCGAAGCGGCGCTGGATGGCTTCGGCGATGGGGATCGACTTCGCATTGGCGAGCGAGCAGAAGTCACCGCCGGGGCAGCACACGATGTTGGTGAGGAGTCCCACGTTGGGCGTGGCCAGCCCCAGCGCCTTCAGCGCCTCCCACACCGTGACGAGGTCGCGCTGCTTCACGTCCGCCAGCACGATGTTCTGCTCGTGCGACACGCGCAGTTCGCCGAACGAGAAGCGGTCGGCGAGGCCGGCCAGGGCCTCCATCTGCTCCGAGGTCGCGTCGCCCGGGGGCACGCCGGTCTTCTTGAGCGACACCGTGACGATCGCGTAGCCCGGCACCTTGTGCGGATGCACGCTGCGCTGTGCCCAGTTGGCGAAGGCGCGGTTGTCCTGCAGCAACGACCGGTACGAGGCGTCGTCCCGGGGCAGGCGTTCGTAGGGCGGGGGCGCGAAGAACGATTCGAGGCGCGCGAACTCGGCGTCGGGCACGGTGGCCTCGCCCCCGCGCAGGTGCGCCCACTCGTCGTCGACGAGGCGTGCAAAGACCGCAGGCGTGCGTTCCTTGACCAGGATCTTGATGCGCGCCTTGTACTTGTTGTCGCGCCGTCCGAAGCGGTTGTAGACGCGCAGGATCGCGTCCAGGCAATTGAGGATCTCGGCGCGCGGGACGAACTCGCGGATGACGTGGCCGACGATGGGCGTGCGGCCGAGCCCGCCGCCCACCGCGACCCGGAAGCCCACGTCGCCGCGCTCGTCGAGAACGAGCTGAAGGCCGACGTCGTGCACGAGAATCGCGGCACGGTCGTTGGTAGCGCCGGTGACCGCGATCTTGAACTTGCGTGGCAGATACGCGAACTCGGGATGGAGCGTGGACCACTGCCGGATCAGCTCGGCGTATGGACGCGGGTCCACGGTCTCGTCGGCTGCCACGCCGGCGAAGTGGTCGGAGGTGACGTTGCGGATGCAGTTGCCGGAAGTCTGGATCGCGTGCATCTGCACGCGCGCGAGCTCGGCCAGGATGTCGGGCACCTGTTCGAGGTGCGGCCAGTTGAGCTGGAGATTCTGCCGGGTCGTGAAATGCCCGTAGCCGCGGTCGTAGCGGCGCGCGATGTCGGCGAGCGTGCGCAGCTGGCGGCTCGACAGTTCGCCGTACGGGATCGCGATGCGCAGCATCGGCGCGTGCTTCTGAATGTAGAGGCCGTTCTGAAGCCGCAGCGGGCGGTATTCGTCGTCCGTCAGCTCGCCCGCGAGATAGCGCCGCGTCTGTTCACGGAACTGGGCGACGCGTTCGTCGACGAGGCGCTGGTCGAAGGAGTCGTAGCGATACATGAGCGGTTTCCTCGGGATTGCGAAGCATAGGGAGCCCGCTAAATTCTTGGAAGGAATCAATCGGCATGGACTTAGGCGATATAGGAATAAAGCCGTGGCCGTGCGCTTGCCGCGGCGGGAGTCGGAGGTCTAGAATCCGTTAAGATTCGAAAACTTATTCCACTCAATGGAATCGTTGTCCGACACCCCAAGCGTGGTGGCCTCCCGGCAAGGTAGCGTCGGGTACCTCACCTTCAGCAACCCGGCACGGCGCAACGCCGTCTCGCTCGCGATGCTCGATCAGGCCGACGCAGCCCTGCGCGAGTTCGCGACGGATGACGCCGTCCGCGTCGTGGTGGTCACCGGCGCCGGCAAGGATTTCGTTTCCGGGGCCGACATCTCGCGCTTCGAGAGCGACCGCGCAACGCAGGATGCGATCGACCGCTACAACGACACCAATGCGCGGGTGTACGGGTTCGTGCACGACTTTCCGAAGCCGACGATCGCGATGATCCGCGGTTACTGCATCGGCGGCGGACTCACGCTCGCGATGGCGTGCGACATGCGCTTCGCGGCGGATGGCGCGCGCTTCGCATTGCCCGCCGCCAAGCTCGGGCTCGGCTACGGGCACACCTACCTCAAGTGGTTCATGGACGTGCTCGGGCCGTCGTTTACGCGTGAGGTCTTCTTCACCTCTCGCCAGTTCGACGTCACGGAAGCGCTGCGGATGGCGATGCTCAACCGGTCGCTGCCCGACGCGGACCTGGCAGCGTTCACGCAGGGCTATGCCGAGACCATCGCCGGCAACGCTCCGCTGACCATCGCCGCCATCAAGCAGACCTCGCTCGAGTTGCTGAAGGGCGGGCAAGCGGATCTCGCGCTGTGCAAGGCGCTGGCCGACCGCTGCTGGAAGAGCGAGGACTACGTCGAGGGACGGCGCGCCTTCATGGAGAAGCGCAAGCCGCAATGGAAGGGCCGCTGAGGAACTCGCCATGGAACCGTCGTTGAACTTCACGGGCAGAACCGTCCTGCTGACCGGCGCCGCGCGCGGCATCGGCGAATCGTGCGCCGCGACCTTCGCTGCCCTCGGCGCGCGCGTCGCGATCGCCGACCTCGACGGCGAGGGCGCGGCGCGCGTTGCAGCGTCGCTTCCCGGAGGCGCGATCGGCATTCGCGCCGACGTCTCCGATC
>CAZIZD010000287.1:0-6097 GCA_964543615.1 uncultured Alcaligenaceae bacterium
GCCGTCGGCGCGTTCGTCACGTATGGCATGTACGACGGCATGGGCGATCTCTTCGCGCGCGCCGCGGAGCATCCACGCCTCTCCACGCTGTTCGCGCCGCTGTCCGGTGCCGCCGGCGGCTACTCCAACTGGGCGTGGCTCACCCTGCTGTCCATGCTTGCCATTCTCTTCCTTCCGCGACAGTTCCAGATCGCTGTGGTCGAGAACGTCAACGAGCATCACATCAGGAAGGCCGTGTGGCTGTTTCCCCTCTACATGCTCGCGATGAACGTCTTCGTCGTGCCGATCGCCTTCGGCGGCGTCCTTCACTTCCAGGGCGCGGGCGTGGACCCCGACACCTTCGTGCTGACGTTGCCGATGGCGGAGAAGCAGCACGCACTCGCGCTGCTCGTGTTCGTCGGCGGGCTTTCGGCGGCGACGGGGATGGTAATCGTGGAGACGATCGCGTTATCGACGATGGTTTGCAACGACCTCGTGATGCCGGTGCTGCTGCGATTGCGGGCCGCGCGCTTCGCGGGGCGGCGCGACCTGACCGGGCTGCTGCTCGGGATCCGGCGGGGTGCCATCGTCGGCATCGTGCTGCTGGGCTACCTGTACTTCCGCCTGGCCGGCGAAGCGTATGCGCTCGTGGCGATCGGACTCATATCGTTCGCGGCCGTGGCGCAGTTCGCACCGGCGGTGATCGGCGGGCTGTACTGGAAAGGGGCGACCAAGTGGGGCGCGCTCGCCGGCCTCGCCGCGGGGTTCGCCGTGTGGCTCTACACGCTCCTGTTGCCGTCCTTCGCGAAGTCGGGGTGGCTTCCGGCGAGCTTCGTCACCGAAGGTCCCCTCGGCATCGCGTTGCTCAAGCCCTACGCGCTGTTCGGCCTCGGCGGCTTGAACGACATCACGCACGCGATGCTGTGGAGCATGCTGTTCAACGTCGGCGCCTACGTATTCGTGTCGGTGGTCACGACGCAGGGCGCCGCCGAGCAGGCGCAGGCCGCGCGCTTCGTCGACGTCTACCGGCACGCCGCAGGACAGGACATGCACGCGTGGAAGGGAACGGCGACCGTGCCCGACTTGACCGCGCTGCTCGCGCAGTTCGTCGGCGCGGAGCGCGCGCAGGCCGCGCTCGCGCAGTTCGCCCGCCTCCGAGGTTACCAGGATGCCGGCGAGGTTCCGGCGGACGCGGCCCTGGTGCACTTCGTCGAGACCGCGCTCGCCGGCGCGATCGGCGGCGCCTCCGCGCGCATCATGATCGCATCCGTGGTCAAGGAGGATGCGCTGTCGGTGGAGGAGGTGATGGCGATGATCGACGAGGCGTCGCAGCGCATCGCCTACAGCCACGAGCTCGAGCAGAAGTCGCGCGAGCTCATGGCCGCGACCGCCGGGCTGCGCGCCGCGAACGCGCGCCTCACGGAGCTCGACCGGATGAAGGACGACTTCGTGTCCACGGTCACGCACGAGTTGCGCACGCCGCTCACGTCGATCCGCGCGTTCTCCGAGATCCTGCACGACAACCCGGAACTGGCCGTCGAGGAACGACAGCGCTTCCTCTCCATCGTCATACAGGAGAGCGAACGGCTGACCCGCCTCATCAACCAGGTGCTCGATCTCGCGAAGCTCGAATCCGGACGCGCCGAATGGCAGGTGAGCGACGTCGACATGAAAGCGGTGGTCGAGGACTCGGTGGCGGCCGCGGGCCAGCTCTTCACCGCCAAGGATGTGGTGCTCGACGTTTCGGTGCCGGCGCACGTGCCGGCAGTGCGCGGCGATCGCGACCGTCTGGTGCAGGTGCTCATCAACCTGCTGTCCAATGCAGCCAAGTTCGTCGACGCGGGCACCGGCCGTGTCGCGGTCTCGGTGACCGGGGACGCGCGCGAGGTTGCCGTGCGCGTGACCGACAACGGTCCCGGGGTCGCACCGGCGGAACAGGAGCTGATCTTCGAGAAATTCCGGCAGGCAGGCGATACTCTGACCCAGAAGCCCCAGGGGACGGGCCTCGGCCTGCCGATCAGCCGCCAGATCGTCGAGCACCTGGGCGGGCGGCTGTGGGTGGAGAGCACGCCGGGGAGCGGCGCGACGTTCGCGTTCACGCTGCCGGTCGCGCCGCGGCCGGACGCCGCGGCAACGTAGTTCACGAAGCGGGTCCGCTACGAGGCCCGCCGTCGAAGAGGCAGGCGCCGCGACAGGCGCAGGAGGAAAGATGGCGAAGAAGATCCTGATCGCCGACGACGAGCCCAACATCGTCGTCTCGCTCGAATTCCTGATGAAGCAGAAGGGCTACGACGTCAGGACCGTCGGCAACGGCGAGGACGCGCTGCGCTCGGTCGCGGAGTTTGCGCCCGATCTCGTGCTGCTCGACGTGATGATGCCGCGTCTCTCCGGATACGAGGTGTGCCAGAGGATGCGCGAGAACCCGGCGTGGGCGGGTGTCCGCATCGTGATGCTGTCGGCGAAGGGCCGCGACATCGAGGTAAGCAAGGGCATGGCGATGGGCGCGGACGCGTACGTGACGAAGCCGTTCTCGACGTCCGACCTCATGGCGCAGGTGCGCGCGCTGCTCGGCGAGTGAGCCCGCCGGGCCGAACGTCATGACGATACGGCGGAAAGTCCGCTTCACGCTGGCGGTCGCGACGGCGTGGCTGCTGCTGCTCGCGGCGATCGCGGGGATGGGGGCGCTCGCCGTGGCCGACATGCCGGAAGCGGACCGGTCCGTGCTGCTTGGGATCCTGGGGGATCGCGTCCCCAGCCTCGCGATGGCGGCGCTCCTCATGCTGGTGGTGGTTTTCTTCGTCGTGCGCGCGATCTGGCGCGGCTACGTGACCGCGCTGCGCCGTCTCGCCGAGGACGTCCGCATCATCCAGGTGGCCAATCCGCAGCACCGCGCCACACCCGGCGGTGCCGCGGAGGTGCGGACCATCGCCCGCGCCATCAACGGCCTCGCCGAGTCGAACGCCGCGCAAAAGGCGGACGTGGAGCGCCAGGTGCGCGAGGCCAACGACCGCATCGAGCAGGAGCGCAATCGCCTCGCGGCGCTGATGTCCGAGCTCGCGCAGAGCGTGGTCATGTGCAACGCCGAGGGCCGCATCCTGCTGTACAACGCGCGCGCGATGCAGCTGCTGCGCAAGCCGCTCGACAGCGCTTCCGCCGCCGGCAAGGCGCACACTCTGGTGGGCCTCGGCCGTTCGATCTTCGCGATCTTCGACCGCAACCTCGTCATCCATGCGCTCGAGGGCATCCACGACCGCATCGAGAAGGGCGAGCGCGCGCCGGTCGCCAACTTCGTCACGACCGCGCCGGCCGGCCAGCTCGTGCGCGTGCAGCTGGCACCGGTCCTGGGCGCGGCGGACGCGTCGGCGCCCGGCGCGATCGAGGGCATCGCCGGATTCGTCCTGCTGCTCGACAACATCACGCGGCGCATCGAGACGGGCGCTCGCCGCGACCAGCTGCTGCAGGCGCTCACGCGGGGAACGCGCGCACCGCTCGCGAACATGCGCGCCGCGGTGGAGACCATTGCCTCGTTCCCGGACATGGAGCGTGCTGCGCAGGACCGCTTCATCGGCATCATCGGCGAGGAAGCGCGCACGCTGAGCCTCCATCTCGACAACTCGGTGCGCGACTTCGCGGACTCGCTGCGCACCGAGTGGCCGCTCGAGGACATGCGCGGCGCCGACCTCATCGCGGCCGCGCGGCGGCGTATCGAGAGCCGACTTTCTCTTCCGACCAAGCTCGAGTCCGTCGACGACGAGATCTGGCTCAACGTCGACAGCTACTCGCTGATGCAGGGGATCACCTATCTCGTGGCGCGTCTCGCCGACGAGTTCGGCATTCGCGAGATCCGGTTCGCGCTCGCGGACGCCGGCACGCTGGCGCACCTCGATCTCGTCTGGACCGGCGCGCCGCTCGGGTCCGAGACCACGACCGCGTGGCAGACCGACTCGATGGATCTCGGCGGCGAGGCGTGCCCCATGACGCTCGCGCAGATCATCGAGCGCCACGACGCCGAGTTCTGGTATCAGATCGACAAGCCGGCGCAGCGCGAGTACTTCCGCATCGCCATCCCGAAGACCCGCCCCGAGGAGACGCCCTGGAGCGCGGCACCAGCGGCGGAGAGCCGCCCGGAGTTCTACGACTTCGACCTGTTCAACCAGCCGGGCCAGACGCCCGAGCTCGACAGCCAGCCGCTCGCCGCGTTGAGCTACACCGTGTTCGACACCGAGACGACCGGCCTCGCACCGTCCGCCGGCGACGAGATCGTGTCAGTGGGCGCCGTGCGCATCGTCAATGGCCGGCTGCTGGAACAGGAGGTGTTCGAGCAGCTGGTGGACCCGCGCCGTCCGATGTCGCCGGAGGCTTCCAAGATCACCGGCATCGACAATGCGATGCTCGTGAACCAGCCGACGATCGACAAGGTGCTCCCTGCATTCCGCGCATTCTGCGAGGACACCGTGCTGGTCGCTCACAACGCGGCGTTCGACATGCGCTTCCTGCATCTCAAGGAGGAGGCGACCGGCGTGCGCTTCACCCAGCCGGTGCTCGACACGCTGCTCCTGTCCGCGGTGATCCATCCGGAACTCCCCTCGCACGGCCTGGAAGCCATTGCCGAGCGCATGGGCGTGAACCCCATGGGCCGGCATACGGCGGTGGGCGACGCCTTCGTCACCGCCGAGGTGTTCCTGCGCATGATCCCGCTGCTCGCCGAGCAGGGCATCCGCACGCTCGGCGAGGCGCGCGCGGCGTCCCAGCGCACCTATTTCGCACGCATCGAGTACTAGGGCCCGGGATGATGGATAATCCCGCGTCCCACCCGGTACCATCGGGCAAGACACCACCCGGCATCCACTCCGCGCCGAAGACACATGGCCGACGACATCATTCTGCAGACGCGGGGCCTCACCAAGGAATTCAAGGGATTCGTCGCCGTGCGCGACGTGTCGATGGCCGTCCGTCGCGGGACCATCCACGCATTGATCGGTCCAAACGGGGCGGGCAAGACGACGTGCTTCAATCTCCTCACCCACTTCCTGCGGCCGACTCGAGGCCAGATCTTCTTCAACGGCCGCGAGATCACGGGCTCGCGGCCGGCGGCGATTGCCCGCCTGGGCCTCGTCCGCTCTTTCCAGATCTCCGCCGTGTTTCCGCATCTCACCGTGCTCGAGAACGTGCGCATCGCGCTGCAGCGCAAGCGGGGTCACTCGTTCGATTTCTGGAAGTCGGATCGCTCGCTCGACACGCTCGATGGGCGCGCGCTTGAGCTCATCGAGGCGGTGGGCCTGTCCGAGTTCACCGGACGGACCGCGGTCGAGCTTCCGTACGGACGCAAGCGGGCGCTCGAGATCGCCACGACCCTCGCGCTCGACCCGGAGATGATGCTGCTCGACGAGCCCACCGCCGGCATGACCCACGAGGATGTCGAGCGCATCACCGCGCTCATCCGGCGCGTGTCGGCCAACCGCACGGTGCTGATGGTAGAGCACAACCTTTCCGTGGTTTCAACCCTGTCCGACCACATCACGGTGCTCGCCCGCGGCGAGATCCTCGCGCAGGGGGACTACGCGAGCGTCTCCAAGAACCCCGACGTCGTGCAGGCCTACCTGGGAGCGGGTCATGCCTGAGGCCGTCGCTGTGCGATCCGCCGTGCCGGGTTCCGCCGAAGCTCCGCTGTTGCGCGTGCGTGGGCTCAACGCGTGGTATGGCGAGTCCCACGTTCTCCACGGCGTGGACTTCGACGTCCGAGGCGGCGAGGTCGTGACGCTGCTCGGGCGCAACGGCGCCGGCAAGACGACCACGCTGCGCGCGATCATGGGCATCGTGCCGCGGCGCGAGGGCTCGATCCTGTTCGAGGGGACGGAGACGATCGGCCTCGCGTCCAACCGCATCGCGCGGCGCGGCATCGCTTATTGCCCGGAGGAGCGGGGGATCTTCGCAAGCCTCGACGTCGAGGAGAATCTCATGCTCCCGCCGGTCGTGCGCGAAGGCGGACTTTCGGTCGACGAGATCTACGAGCTCTTTCCCAATCTCGCGGAGCGCCGTCGCAGCCAGGGCACCAAGCTCTCCGGCGGCGAGCAGCAGATGCTGGCCATCGGCCGCATCCTGCGCACGGGCGCGCGGC
>CAZIZD010000288.1:0-6094 GCA_964543615.1 uncultured Alcaligenaceae bacterium
GATGGAAGCTCGGTGCAGATCCGCGTCTTCATCAACGCGCCCTACGACAAGTTCGTGCTGCGCGAGACGCGCTTCTGGAACGCGAGCGGCGTCGACGTCTCGTTCACGGCGAACGGGCTCGACGTGCGCACGCAATCACTCGTGTCGCTGCTCGAGGGCGGCATCGCGTTCGAGACGCCGCCCGGCTACGCGAGCACGTCGCAGGCAGCGCCGGAGACCGTGTTCACGCTCTTCAACGAGCGCGCCACGGCGATGAAGGTGGACGAGTCCATCGCGACCAAGTACGTGCTCTACTTCAACGAGAGCGTGCGCGGACTCTCGGCGGGCGCGCCGGTCAGCTTCTTCGGCGTGCAGGTCGGCGAGGTCACCGACGTCGGCCTCATGTTCAATCCCAAGACCCTCGACGTGAAGCCGCGGGTCGAAATCATGGTGTACCCCGAGCTCGTCGTCGCGCAGCTTCCCACTCCGCAGAGCGCGCGCATGGAAGCCTTCGTCAAGCAGCAGGCCCTGCGCCATGAGCTCATGCAGAAGCTCGTCGAGCAGCGCGGACTGCGCGCGCAGCTCGCCACCGGCAGCCTCGTCACTGGACAGCGCTTCGTGTCGCTCGGCTACTACCCGAAGGCTCCCAAGGCGAAGATGGCGTGGGACCGGACGCCGGCCGAGCTGCCGACGGTGCTCTCCACGCTGCCCGAGGTCGAGGAAAAGCTTTCGCGCATCATCGACAAGATCGAGAAGATGCCGCTCGACAGCATCGGCGTGGAGATGAAGAACGCGCTAGCCTCGCTCGACGAGACGCTGCGCGGCGCCCGCACCACGCTCCAGAACTTCGACCGCGACGTGACTCCGGCCCTCAAGAGCGCGCTGGAGGATGCGCGCGGCGCGCTCGGCGCGGCGGAGAAGATGCTTACCAGCACCGAGAACAATCTCGTCGGACCGGGCGCGCCCGGCCAGGTCGAGCTGCGCAACGCGATGCAGGAGCTCGCGCGCGCCGCACGCAGCCTGCGCGTGCTCACCGATTACCTCGAGCGCCATCCGGAGTCGCTGCTCCGGGGCAAGACCGCGGAGTCCCCTCCCAAATGATGCGTTCGCTCCTCGTGCTCAGCGTAGTCGCGCTGGCCGCCTGCGCCACCACGCCGCCGTCGCGCTTCTACACGCTGAGCGGTGCGGCCGCGCCGGCCGCGCCGACGAGCACGCTCTCGATCGTCGTGGGACCGGTCACGGTTCCCGCCGTCGTCGATCGGCCGGAGATCGTGGTCACCGTCTCGCAGAACGAGGTCTGGCTCGACGAGTTCAACCGTTGGGCGGGGCCGCTCGGCGAGGCGATTGCCGTGGCGACCGCGGAGGACTTGGCCGCCGCGCTCGGAACGCTCCGGGCGACGTCCGCGGTTCAGTCGGCCGCCGAAGCCGATTACCGCGTGGCGATCGAGGTCCAGCGCTTCGAGTCGGCCCCGGGATCGTACGCGCTTCTCGACGCCGTGTTCACGCTGCGACGGACCGCGGACGGACGCACGGCCACCGGGCGTACCACCGCGCGCGAAGCGCCCGCGGACAAGTCCTACGATGCGCTCGCCGCCGCGCACAGCCGCGCGGTGGCGCGCCTCGCGAAAGACATCGCCGATGCCACGCGCGCGCTCGCCGCGCAAGCGCCGCGTCCGGCCGCCCCCACTCGCTGATTACAATAGGCCCGCCTATGCAAGATTTCTTCGACGCTCGGAAGAATCCCCGGATGGCCTGGGTGGGTCTCGCGGTCGTCGCGCTGGTCCTCCTCGCCCTGCCTTTCGCGCTGTCCTCGCTCGGCACGGCCTGGGTGCGCATCACCAACCTCGCGATCCTCTACGTGTTCCTCGCGCTCGGCCTCAACATCGTGGTGGGCTTCGCGGGGCTGCTCGATCTCGGCTACATCGCGTTCTATGCGGTCGGCGCCTACGTGTACGCCCTTCTCGCGAGCCCGCACTTCAACCTGCACTTGCCGTTCTGGATCATCCTGCCGATCGGCGCCGCGTTCGCCTGCATGTTCGGCGTCCTGCTCGGCACGCCAACGCTCAAGCTTCGCGGGGATTACCTCGCCATCGTCACCCTCGGCTTCGGCGAGATCATCCGCATCTTCATGAACAACCTGTCGCGCCCGGTGAACATCACCAACGGCGCGCAGGGCATCTCGCTCATCGATCCGTTCAGCGTCGGCTCCTTCAGCTTTGCCAAGCCGGAGACCTTGTTCGGGCTCAACTTCAGCGGCCCGATCAAGTATTACTACTTCTTCCTCGCCATGCTGGTGGTCGTGATCATCGTCAACATCCGGCTCCAGGACTCGCGCATCGGCCGCGCGTGGGAGGCGATCCGCGAGGACGAGGTGGCCGCCCGCGCGATGGGCATCAACACGCGCAACATCAAGCTGCTCGCGTTCGCGATGGGCGCATCGTTCGGCGGCATCGCGGGCGGCATGTTCTCGGCGATCCAGGGCTTCATCAGCCCCGAAAGCTTCGTGCTCGTGGAGTCGGTGATGGTGCTCGCCATGGTCGTGCTGGGCGGCATGGGCAACATCTGGGGCGTGATTCTCGGCGCGGTGCTGCTCTCGTTCGTGCCGGAGGTCCTGCGCTACACGGTGGCGCCGCTGCAGGAGATGATCTTCGGCAAGATCCTGGTCGACCCGGAGGTGATCCGCATGCTGCTGTTCGGGCTCGCGCTCGTGCTGATGATGCTGTTCCGGCCCGCGGGCATCGTGCCGTCGGCGGTCCGCAAGCGCGAGCTGGAAACGGCGAAAGCGGCATGACCCCATGACACAGGTGCTTCTCTCGGCCAAGGGCATCACCAAGCGCTTCGGCGGCGTGCAGGCGCTGTCCGACGTCGGCTTCACGATCAACCACGGCGAGATCTACGGCCTCATCGGCCCCAACGGCGCCGGCAAGACGTCTCTCTTCAACGTGCTCACGGGCATCTACGTGCCCGACGGCGGCGCGTTCATGTTCGACGGCGCCACACTCGCGGGCCTCAAGCCCAACGACGTCGCGGCCCGCGGCATCGCGCGCACGTTCCAGAACATCCGGCTGTTCGGCAATCTCTCCGCGCTCGAGAACGTGATGATCGGCCGCCACGTGCGCACGCACGCGGGCGTGTGGGGCGCGATCACACGCAACGCCAAGACCGTCGAGGAGGAGCGCGAGATCCACCGCCGGGCCTACCAGCTCCTCGAGTACGTGGGCGTGGACAAGCACGCCAACCGCCTCGCGCGCAACCTGCCCTACGGCGACCAGCGCAGGCTCGAGATCGCGCGCGCGCTCGCCACCGAGCCCAAGCTCCTTGCGCTCGACGAGCCCGCGGCCGGCATGAACGCCACCGAGACGGCGTCGCTCAAGCGGCTTCTGGACGAGATCCGCCGCGACGGCACCACCATCCTGCTGATCGAGCACGACATGAAGCTCGTGATGAGCGTGTGCGATCGCGTTCTGGTGCTCGACTACGGCAAGAAGATCGCGGAGGGCACGGCGCACGACGTGCAGAAGGATCCCAAGGTCATCGCCGCCTATCTGGGCGGCGACATCTCGCTCAATCTCAAGGGCGCATGATGACCACGCCCACGCTCGCGACAACGGCAAAGGCGCCGCTCCTCTCCCTCGAGAAGCTCGAGGTCGCTTACGGCGGCATCCAGGCCGTGAAGGGCATCGATCTCGCGGTCGGACAGGGCGAGCTCGTGTGCCTCATCGGCGCCAACGGCGCGGGCAAGACGACCACGCTCAAGGGCATCTGCGGATTGCTGCCGGTCAAGTCGGGCCGCATCGCGTACGGCGGCGCGGACGTGACGGGACGTCCCGCGTTCGAGCTCGTGCGCCGCGGCCTTGCCATGGTCCCCGAGGGACGCGGCGTGTTCGGGGCGCTGACCATCGAGGAGAACCTCGCGATGGGCGCCTACATCCGCAACGACAAGGACGGGATCAAGTCCGACATCGAGCGCGTGTTCCATCTCTTTCCGCGTCTCAAGGAGCGGCGCAGGCAAACGGCCGGCACGCTCTCCGGCGGCGAGCAGCAGATGCTCGCGATGGGCCGCGCGATGATGTCGCGCCCGAAGCTCCTGCTCCTCGACGAGCCGTCGATGGGCCTCGCGCCGCTCATCGTGCAGAAGGTGTTCGAGACGATCGTGACGGTGTCCGGCGAGGGCGTCACGATCCTGCTCGTCGAGCAGAACGCGAAGCTCGCGCTCGAGGTGAGCGCGCGCGGCTATGTGATGGAGTCGGGCGAGATCACGCTTCAAGGCGAGGCCAAGTCGCTGCTGCACGATCCCGCGGTGCGCGCGGCGTACCTCGGCGAGACGGCGTGACGCCGGCCGCCGGGCGCCATCCACGCTCCGTACCGCCCGGCCGCGCCCTCGTATGGTTTGGCGAGGCGATCCGCCTGTGGAAGCGCGGCGCCGTGCCGTTCTCGATCATGGCCGCCATCGTCATCGCGGCCAGCATCGGCCTTGGTCCCGTGCCGATCGCGGGACTCCTCGTGTCGAACGTCGTCGCACCGCTTCTCGTGTGCGGATTCTTCTTCGGCAGCCTCGCCGCCGACCGTGGCGAGCGCGTGCGCTTCCGGCAACTGTTCATGGTGTTCGCGGCGCCGCTGCCGGCGCAGTTCGCCGTGGTCGCTGCGGCGCTTGTCGCCACGCTCGTGGAGAGCGCGGTCGCGTGGTGGATGGCCGGGGTGAACCTGCTCGTGCCCGATGCGCAGACGAGCAGCCTCGGCCCCTCGACGGTGATCGCCATCTACGTCGCGGACGTCCTCGTCTCGCTGCCGCTCGCGTTCGTGCCGATGGCCGCGCTCTTCGACGGCGAGCGTCCCGCGGCCGCGTTCGCATCGTCGTGGCGCGCGTTCGTCCTCAACGTGCGCCCCTTGATGGGTCTCGGGGTTTATGTCTTCACGCTGGTGCTCGCCGGCATCGCGACGATGGGCGCCGGGCTCGTGCTCGCGCTGCCTTGGATCGCCGCGGCGCAGTACGCCGCGTGGAAGGACATCTACGCCGTGGAGGCGTCAGACCGTGGGGCGCCAGGAGAAGTCGCGTAGGGTCGCATCCACGGTCACGTCGCTCGCCTCGACCTTGCTCACGCGCGCGAGCGGCGGACCGCGCCGGCACCACTCGAGGAACTGCGCCAGTGCATCGGCCTCGCCCTGCGCGTGCGCCTCGACGGTGCCGTCGCTGCGATTGCGCACCCATCCTGCGATGGCGAACGTGAATGCCGCCTGCACCGTCGCGTCGCGATAGCCCACGCCTTGCACCCGGCCGTGGATGACGAGGTGCCTGGCGACGATGCCGGGCATGCGGGTCATTCGCGCGAAGGGCCGCGGCCTCGCCGGACGTGAGTAGTGGAGCGTGCGACTGTGCGTCGGCCGCGTACGCTCGCGCGGCGACGCGCCCTGCGGGCCTTGCCTCGCCCTCCGGGCTCGGCCGCCTTGCTCGCTGGGCCCCGAGCGCGAATTGCGCCCCCTCTGGGGGCAGCGAGCGGCGCACTTGCCGTTGCCGCGAGCGTGGGGGCCGTCATTTCCCTCTGCTCCGCCGCCACGCGAAGAGCGCCGCCACCGACTTGCCGTCGGTGAATCCGCCGCAATCGTAGGTTGCCAGCAGTTCCTCTTCGCTCATCGCGACGATGTCGAGGAACTCGCCCTCGTCGAGCTTCTGGCCGACGTGCGTGAGGCCAGTGGCTTCGTAGAGCTCGATGAACTCCGTCGAGTAGCCGATCTCCGGATGGATGACGCCGAGCTTGCGCCACTTCGCTGCGGCGTATCCCGCCTCCTCCTCGAGCTCGCGCTTCGCGCACGCGAGCGGCGCTTCGCCCTCGTCGATCTTGCCCGCGGGGAACTCGAGCATGACGCGCTTCACGGGATAGCGGAACTGCCGCTCCATGACGAGGCGTCCGTCGTCGAGCACGGGCACCACGAGCACCGCGCCCGGATGCACGACGTACTCGCGCGTGGCGGTGCCGCCATCGGGCAGCCTGATCGTGTCGCTGCGCACCTCGAGGAGCTTGCCCTTGAACGCAAGCTCGGACTTCTGCTGCGTCTCGATGAGATGCGCGTCGCCGGTGCTGCCGTCGCTCACGTCGCTATCCAGTCCTTGGGCACG
>CAZIZD010000289.1:0-333 GCA_964543615.1 uncultured Alcaligenaceae bacterium
TCCGATGAACCAGACGATGAGCGAGATCGCGACGAGGCCCACGAGCACGAGCGTCGTGCGGTTGAAGATGGCGGAGAGAACGCGTCCCATGGCCTACTTCTTCGAGGCCGGCCCGGACGGCGCGGGCGGGGCCGGTGCTGGCCGCGGCGCGCTCTGCGGCGCGTTGAGCGGCGCGTTGAGCTGCGCGTCGCGGTCGGGCGGCGGCAGCAGGAGCGTGACCTCGACCCGGCGATTGCGCGCCTGGTTGGCCGGCGTGTCGTTGGGCGCGACCGGGTCGGCGTCGGCGCGGCCCTCGGCACGATCATCGGTGGTTTCATCGCGGCGCACTGGGGC
>CAZIZD010000289.1:343-6064 GCA_964543615.1 uncultured Alcaligenaceae bacterium
GAGGGTCAATCATGTTGCGCACGGCCTCGGCGCGCTCCTGCGACAGGTGGTAGTTGGACGGAAAACGCGCGGTCTGGATCGGTGTACTGTCGGTGTAGCCCGTGACGAGCACCTGCCCGTTCACCTGGTTGAGCGCGTCGGCGATCCGGTTCAGCACGTTGACGTAGCGGTCCTTCACGACGATCGAGCCGCGGTCGAAGAGGCCGTCGCCGCGCAGCACGACGATCGAGCGGTCGGACTCGTCGCTCACGGTAACGAGGCCCTCGCGGATCTCGGGCTCGAGGAACTTCGCGAACCGGGGTGTGGCGGCCGCGGGACGCGCGATGGTCATGCGTGGCGCGCGGATGCCGTTGATCGTCGCGAAGAGATCGCTCGTCATGCCCGCGAGCGAATACAGGAACCAGAGATATGCACCGATCGCGATCAGCGCCGCGAGCGAGGCGGCGACCCACAGCGGCAGCAGCTCCCACGTGCGCTTCGGCGGCGTCATCGCGGGCTGCCAGTGCAGCGCGAGCGGACGTTCGTACTCGCCGCGCACCTGGTGGAGGATCGTGAGCAGGCGCTGCTTCAGCGTCTCGAGCTGCGTGCGGCCGTTGTCGACGATGCGGAACCGGCCCTCGAAGCCGAGCGCCAGGCAGTAGTACATGAGCTCGAGGAGGTGCGCGTGCTGCTGCGGGTTCTGCGCGAGCTTGGCCAGGAGCTGGAAGAACTTCTCGCCGCCCCACGTCTCGTTGTGGAACGTGACGAGCAGGCTGTGGCGCGACCACACCCCCGAGCCACCCCAGGGGGTCTGCGCGGCGGTCTCGTCCAGCGCCGTGCACAGGCAATAGCGGGCGCCCAGGATCGTCTCGGCCGGCACGCCGAGCGCGCGCGCCCGCGTCTCGAAGGACTGGATCTCGCGCACCAGGTACTCGCGGATCTGCGTGGGATCGGCCTGCTGGACGGCGGCGCGAAGCTGCGGGATGAGATTGAGGAGAGGATTGGCCGCGGCCACCAGCGGGTTCGAGCCGCTCAGCAGGACCGGCCCTTCTTCCATGAAGGGGATGCGCGGCCCCGGCGTCCCGGAATTCCCGGCGACGGGGGCAGCTTCGAGCGGATTCTCGCCAGACATTGGCCGCTAGCGCGTCAGGCCCGGATCGCCCAGAACTCGAGCTTCAAGCCCGGGAACTCGCCCGCGATGTGCATGGCCAGCCCGCCGGAGGTCTCGAGCTGGCGCCAGAGCTCGTTCTTGGTGTCGAGCTCGAAGTAGTTGAAGCCCGCGCTGTAGGGAATCGCGCGCGGCGCCACCGGGAGCGGACGCAGCGTGACGCCAGGCAGGTGCAGGTTCACGAGGTCGCGGATCTTCTCGACGGGACCGATCTTGACCTGCGTCGGGAAGCGGGCGCGGACGGTGTCCGCCGGCACGTCGGCGGCCACCGCCAGCACGAAGGTGGCCGACCGTTGCACATCGACGGGCGGCATGATGGCCACCCGCACGCCGTACGCGCGCTCGTGCAGCTCGATCGCGATGGCGGTCTGCTCGAGCACCATGGACAGCGACCGGCGCAGGTCCGCGATGAGCGGCGTGAAGCACGCCTGCGGATCGTCGTGGTCGTACACGGGATATTCGATGGGACGGCGCGGATCGCGCGTGAAGGTGGCGAGGTCGCCGCCCAGCTCGAGCAGCATCGCGTACAGCCGCTCCGAGTGGATGAGCCCCTGCTGCAGGATGTGCCGCACCAGCGGTTCCCAGCGGTTGACGAGCTCGAGGAGCAGGAAGTCGCCGAGCTCCGCCACGCCGCCGCGCCCGGGACGCGACATGCGCGCCGCCACGGCCTCGCCGCGATGATGCAGGAGCCCCTCGAGCTCGCGCATGAACACCTCGAGCGGGGTGCAGGCGCGCAGCGCGAGATGCGGCGGCATGTACTGGTCGTCGAGCAGGAGCTGGTTGTCCGGACGTCGGTCGACGATGCGCGCCACGCCGAGGGCCATCCACCCGTCGGTGAGCTCGGACTCGATCACGAGCCGCAGGCGCAGGTCCCCCAGCTGGACGAGCGCCGGCGCACTTCCCAGCATGTTGGCGTCGACCACCTCGCGCTCGCTCACCGAGACGCGTGGAAGTCCGTCGCCGACCTCGCCGAACGCGACCTCCTCCACGCCCACGCGGCGCACCGGCAGCGCGAGCAGGACGCGCTGTCCGCGGGCCTCGCCGGGAATGTCGAGGGTGGCGGGCGGATCGCCCTGGGCCGGGATGCTGAACGGCGTGCCGTCCGGGAACAGGCCGCGCGCTTCCTTGATTGCGAGCTTGCCGAGCTTCTGCGCATCCTGGTCGAGCACCAGCCACTCGAAGCCCCACGCGTGCGACGCGAGCGCACCGCTGCGCGCGTGCGCGACGAACTCGAAGTACCGCTCCTGCTGCTGGAAATGCTGCGGCCGGAGGAACATCCCCTCGGTCCAGACCACGCGACGCTGCCAGGACAAAGTGCTACCCCCTTGACTTCGATGCCAATCGATCCATGAAAGCAATGTGCCCCGTCACGTCGCTGGCGACACTTCCATCTGTATGCCGGCGCGGCCGAAGCGGATCGTGATCGGCTGGCGCCGGGGTTGTCCGCCGCGGGCGGCTGGCGCCGGCGGCGCGATGCCGGCTGCGAGTCGCCACGAGCTGCCTTCGAGGTCGCGGTAGGCGGCAACGACCCCCAGGAATCGCGTCTCGGCCTGGGCCTTCCGCGTGTAACCCTGGGTGTCCCCGGGACGCAGTATGTACTGCTCCTTGGCGAGGAGCTCGGTGCCGAGGGTGGCCTGCTCCCGCTCATAGAGCGAGAAGAAATCCGCTGCATCGAACGCGGAACGCGACCGCAGCTCGTAGATGCGAATCGACAACGGCGACGCCCGGCCCCGATTGTCCGGATTGACGTCCGCGGTCGCGACGAGCGTGACCTGCAGCGTGACCGGGTCGAGCACGACCGGCGTGGGCGGCGCCGCCGGTTGCGATGCACAACCTGCGATCAGCAGACCGCCGCCGGCAACCAGGAGCGCCCGACGGCGGGAGCGATGCAAACTTGTCGGGACTTCGGCTGGCATCGTTCCCGTCTCTCGCACATGCGACTCGTCGGCAGAGTGTAAAGCGGGGCACTCGGTCGCGACAAGCGATTATTCCCCGCGCCAAGGGTCTTGCCTTCCCGCGCGATTGCGCGCCATGATTGCGCGGCGTCGCACCTCCTGCGGCGGGCGGTCCCGGCGTCATTGCCGGGTCCGCATCTCCTAAAGGCGATCGAGCACGTGATTCGCGAAAGCTGGCTCACGGAAGTCGCACCGGACGCCCCCTGCGGCCCGGACCTCGAGTACGACCAGGATTTCATGGCGCTCGAGCGCGCCGCGCAGGGCAAGGAAGAGCAGCAGTACGGCGACAAGGTGTTCGCGGCCGAGGAGCCCGTGTGGGCCAACGTCGTCGACCTCGCGACGGCGCTCATGGAGCGCACGCGCGACGTGCGCGTCGTCCTGCTGCTGGGCCGCGGGCTCACGCGCACCCAGGGTGTATCCGGGGCCTCCGAGACCCTGCGCCTCGCCAACGATCTGCTGGACCGCTTCTGGGACGACGTGCACCCGCGCCTCGTCATCGACGGCGAAGTCGACCCCATGCCGCGCATGAACGCGCTCGCCGCGTTCTGCGACCGCGAGAAGTTCCTGCGCGACCTTCGCGCCGCCGACTTCCTGCGCACGCCGGCGGTGACATTCACCATGCGCGACGTCGAGAGCATCCTCGACCAGAACGTCGGCAAGGCCGACTCCGGCCTCGGACCCGACCAGCTGCGCGCGGCGATCGGGGAAGCGATCGCCGCCGATCCCGCGGCGCTGCCGGAAACGGCCGCGCTGGCCCAAGCCCTCGACGCGCTTCGCGGCACGCTGCAAAAGCACCTCGAGCCGTCGATGCTGCCGGACTTCGAGCCCCTCACCGCGCTCGTCAAACCCGTCGCGCGCACGGTGGAGGAAATCCGGGCCGCGGCCACTAGCGCGACGGCCGGCGGCGCGGGCGAAGGCGCGGGCGCGGGCGGCGCGGGCGGCGGCGCTGTCATGACGGTCGGCGACGTGCGCTCGCGCGAAGATGCGCTTCGCGCGCTCGACCGCGTGTGCGACTTCCTCTCCCGCAACGAGCCCACCAACCCGGCGCCGCTCTTCATCCGGCGTGCGCAGAGGCTCATGACGATGCCTTTCATGGACATCATCCGCGAGCTCGCGCCCGACGCCGAGCAGCAGGTGGAGACCATCACCGGCGCGCGCCGGGAAGCTTAGGGCGGCGCGCCAACCCGAGTTCGATTCCACGGAGCGAGACGAGACATGGCGAAAAAGGAAAGTGGTCAAAAGTTCATTGCGCGCAACCGCGCGCCGCGCGTCCAGATCGAGTACGACGTCGAGATCTACGGATCGGAGAAGAAGATCCAGATCCAGTTCGTCATGGGTGTGCTCGCGGACCTGTCGGGCAAGCCCTCCGAGCCGCTTCCGGACATCGCCGACCGCAAGTTCCTCGAGATCGACATCGACAACTTCGATGCGCGCATGAAGGCGATGAAGCCGCGCGTCGCGTTCACGGTGCCCAACACGCTCACCGGCGAAGGGAACCTCGCGGTCGACCTGACCTTCGAGAACATGGACGACTTCTCCCCGGCGGCGGTGGCCCGCAAGGTCGACGCCCTCAACAAGCTGCTCGAGGCGCGCACCGAGCTCCACAACCTGCTGTCGTACATGGACGGCAAGACCGGCGCCGAGGATCTCATCGCCAAGGTGCTGCAGGATCCCGCGCTCCTCAAGACGCTCGCCGCCACGCCCAAGCCCGCGGGCTCCGGCGACGCGCCGAAGCAGTAACGAACACGGCTCCCCCTAGGAAACGATCATGGCCAATCCCCAAACCGAGAAGTCGCAGGCCCCGCAAGTCATCGAGGCGGACGAGTTCGCGGGACTGCTCAACAAGGAATTCCGTCCCAAGACCGACGAGGCGCGCGACGCCGTTCAGCAGGCGGTGCGCACGCTCGCCGAGCACGCGCTCGTCAACACCAAGGTCATCAGCGCCGACGCGTACCGCTCGATCGAGGCGATCATCGCCGAGATCGACCGCAAGCTGTCCGAGCAGGTCAACGTCATCATGCATCACGCCGACTTCCAGCAGATCGAGGGCGCGTGGCGCGGCCTGCACTACCTCGTCAACAACACCGAGACCGACGAGATGCTGAAGATCAAGGTCTTCAACGTCTCCAAGAAGGAACTCGGCCGCCAGTTGAAGCGCTACAAGGGCACGGGCTGGGACCAGAGCCCGTTCTTCAAGAAGATTTACGAGGCCGAGTACGGGCAGTTCGGCGGCGAGCCGTTCGGCTGCCTCGTGGGCGATTATCACTTCGACCACAGCCCGCCCGACGTCGAGATGCTGGGCGAGCTCGCGCGCAATGCCGGCGCGGCGCATTGCCCGTTCATCGCGGGCGCGTCGCCCACTGTCATGCAGATGAGTACGTGGCAGGAGCTCGCGAACCCGCGCGACCTCACCAAGATCTTCACCAACACCGAATACGCCGCGTGGCGGAGCCTCCGCGAGTCCGACGACTCGCGCTACATCGGCCTCGCCATGCCGCGCTTCCTCGCGCGCCTGCCGTACGGCGCCAAGACCAACCCGGTCGAGGAGTTCGCGTTCCAGGAGGACACGGCCGGCGCCGACCACCGCAAGTACTGCTGGGCCAACTCGGCTTACGCGAT
>CAZIZD010000290.1:0-3831 GCA_964543615.1 uncultured Alcaligenaceae bacterium
GCCGGAGGATTCGCGAACACGGCGAGCGGTGGGCACAGCACCGTCGGCGGAGGTCACACGAACGCGGTCAGCGGCTCATACAGTACGATCGGCGGAGGCAACCTCAACACCGTCGATGGTGGTCACAGCGTCATCAGCGGAGGCTTCTCGAATACCGTCGGCGGGCCGTTCAGCGCGGTCGGAGGAGGGAGGTTGAACTCGGCGATGAGCGAAGGAAGTTCCGTGGGCGGCGGCGGGGAGAACACGGCTAGCGGCGCCTACAGCGTGGTGCCGGGGGGAAGATACAACACGGCAATCGCCACCGTGAGCTTCGCGGCCGGCTATCGTGCGCACGCGGTTGCGAGCGGCGAGATCGTTTTCTCCGACTACGTTCCCGGGGTCGACTTCGAGCCGTCGAAAGCCGGATCCCCGTCGCATGGCTGGCTCGACGCCGCCAATACGTTCAACGTTCGCGCGACCGGCGGCGCCTGGATCGTTACCGGCCTTGCGGGGTCCGGCGAACCGTCGACCGGGCCTTACGTTAACGGGGGTAGCGGCACGTGGGCGGCGACGAGCGACCGTGCATCGAAGGAGAATTTCCGCGACGTGAGCCCGCAGCAAGTTCTCGAGCGCGTCGTCGCGATGCCGATCTCGAGCTGGAACTACATCGCAGAGGGGCGGGCGATCCGGCATCTCGGCCCGGTGTCGCAGGACTTCTGGGCCGCGTTCGGGCTCGGCCGCGACGACAAGTCGATCACCGCCATCGACGAGGGGGGCGTAGCGCTGGCGGCGATCCAGGGATTGAACGCGAAGCTCGAGCAGCGGTTGAAAGAGAAAGACGCGCGGATCAACGCGCAGCAGCAGGAGATCGCGCAGTTGCGCGATCTCCTGCTGCAGGTCGAGTCGCTGCGCGGTGATCTGGCCGCCATCAAGAGCGCGTTGGCAGCCGCGCTGTCCGCTGGCGTGAATCTGGCCGCGAAAACCCGCTAGAGATCCGACCGCAATGTGCACACCCGCGTGATCGCGCTGCGATCATTCCGTCCGATGGCCTCCATCGCAACTTGCGATTGGACGGGGCATCGGACGCGGGACTATCGTCTTGTTCATGGAGGCAACCTCGACTGCAGAGGATCCGTTATGAACATCGACTTCAACGAAGAACACCCCGACGTCCGGTTCTGGACCGAATACGATCACTTCATGGTGATGCGCGAAGCGCAGGCGATGCGCCGCGCGTACCTGCGCGGCCTCGTGCTTGATTACACCGCGCGGATCACGCGCATGCTCAAGAGCGTCGGCACGCACCCGGTCGCGACGGCGAAGGCCGCGGGCTAGCAAGGCCGGGGCGCCGCGCCCCGGACAACGCGCCCTCGTCCTGTTCGCGCGCGCTTACGCCAGCGCCGAGATCCACTGGTTGGCGCCGCGCAGGCGCGCCGCCATTTCCTTCGCGAGGTTTTCGAGCACGGCGATGCGCAACGTGGGCTGCGCGCCCGCGATGCGCGTCCACGATGCCAGGTCGAGGATGCGGCATCGCACAGGCGCGTCCGCGAATACGGATGCGCTGCGCGTCGTCTGCCCGACGAGCGCCATCTCGCCGAATTCCATGCCGGGTCCCAGGGACGCGACACGCTGGTGCGCGCCATTGGCGAGCGGCACCACCACGCTCACGTTGCCCGACTCGATGAAGAACACGCGGCCGTCGGCGTCCTGGCCCTGCTGCAGGATCCGTTCGCCCTTCGCGTAGTCCTGCACGCGAGTCGCCGCCTCCACCTCGCGCAGCAGTTCCACCGGGATGCCCGCGAACAGCACTGAGTCCGCGAGCGTGCGCGTCTCGTCGGGCACCACCGGCACGAGGCGGTTCTCGCACCATTCGCCGGCGAGGTCGTTGTCCTCGAACACGAGGAAGCCGCGGTCGTCCTTGCGCACCGACCTGCTCAGGGGATCGAGCACCGCGGACTCGCGCACGCGCGAGCACACCACGGGAATGCCGCGATCCGAGAACGCGAGCCGCGCCATGTTGAGGAGCCGCGCCGCGCTCTCTGACAGTCCGATGGCCTCGTGCATGTCGAGAACGTAGCTCGCGGCATCCGCCGCCATGCCTTCCATGCGCCGCACCACGAACTCCGCGCCGTCGAGCCCGAGGTAGCCGTGCAGGCACAGATACTTGATGCGATGCGCGCGCTCGCGCAGCGTCGCGCGGACCTCGGGCGGCCGCTGCACGCGCGACGGCGCCGCCGCGCCGGTGTATACGCGTCCGAGCGCCATCGAGGGACTGCCCACCCGCGTGAACACGTGCAGGCCGAAGTCGTGCGACATCTGCTCGCACGCGGCGATACCGCGCACGCTGTTGCCCTTGGCGTCGAGCCGCGGTGAAAAGATCCCGATCCCGAAGCGGCCTGGCACCACGGCGATGATGCCGCCGCCCACGCCGCTCTTGGCGGGCATCCCGATGTCGTGCAGCCAGCTGCCCGCGTAGTCGTACATGCCGCACGTGGCCATCACGGACAGCACCTGCTCGGCATCGCCCGAAGGCATCGCGCGCTTGCCGGTTTTCGGATGCACGCCGTCGTTGGCGAGCGTGGCCGCCATGTAGGCGAGATCGCGGCAGGTCGCGAGGATGGAGCACTGCCGGAAGTAGTTCTCGAGCGCGGCCATGGGGTCGGCCTCGATGATCCCGAAGTTCTTGAGCATCCACGCGATCGCGCGGTTGCGGAACCCCGTCTCGCTCTCCGAGCGGTACACCGCCTCGTCGAGCGCGAGCTCGCGGCCGGCGAATGCGTCGATCGACGTCGCGATGCGATCCCATTGCGCCTCGACGGTCGCGCCTGACACCAGGCTGGTCGTCGCGATTGCACCTGCATTGATCATCGGATTGAGCGGCGCACCTGTTTGGGGATCGAGGCTGATGCTGTTGAATGCATCGCCGCTCGGCTCCACGCCCACCTTGTGCGCCAGGTACTCGCGTCCGCGGTCCGCGAGCGTGGTCGCGTACACGAATGCCTTGCTGATCGACTGGATCGTGAACGGCGCGTCCGTGTCGCCTACGCCATAGGCAACGCCGTCCATGGTGACGATGCACATCCCGAACTGGTTGGGATCGACCTTGGCGAGTTCGGGGATGTACGTTGCGACGCCGCCACTGTCGAGTCCGGCGAGGCTGGTGTGGAGATCGGCGAGGTAACTCTGGAGCGGCGTGGACATGGAGCCTTGCCTCTGCAAGCCGCATGCCACGGATCGCGCGGGGCGAAGCGCATTTCGCCCCGTGCCGTCAACGAACCGGCGGGTAGCCAGTGATAGATTCCCTTGGGGCTCCCGTAGGGACGGCGTCGATGCGATCTGTGACGTTACAACTGGCGCGCGTGCTCGCGCTCGCGCTGTGCGCGGGCGTGACGTGTCTTGCGAGCGCTGCGATCACGACCACCACGGCCCTCGACAGCAACGTGACCGCCGCGACCGGGGACGTGCGCCTGGGCGTGCTGGTCGCCGCGTGTCCCTCCGGTTCGGGTGCGCCGACACCGACCGGCAGCGTGCAGGTCTTCGAGGGCGCGACATTGGTCGCGACGCTGCCGCTGACCAACTCGCCACCGCCCCAGGCCGGTCCTTGCGCAGTGCCTACCGATTACCGCCACAACTTCGCCGTCACCACGCTCCCCGCGGTGAGCCCTGGTACGCACAGCTACACGGCCGTCTTCAGCGGCGACACGTACTACGCGCCGAGCACGTCGACCGCCATCGCGGTCGTCGTTCCGCCACGTCCGGCGTCAATCGCCACCACCACGGCGCTGGACAGCAACGTCACCGCCGCGACCGGGGACGTGCGCCTGGGCGTGCTGGTCGCCGCGTGTCCCTCCG
>CAZIZD010000290.1:3931-6055 GCA_964543615.1 uncultured Alcaligenaceae bacterium
CCCAGGCCGGTCCTTGCGCAGTGCCTACCGATTACCGCCACAACTTCGCCGTCACTACGCTCCCCGCGGTGAGTCCGGGCACACACAACTACACGGCGGTGTACGGCGGCGACACGTACTACGCGCCGAGCACGTCGACCGCCATCGTGGTCGTCGTTCCACCGCGACCGGCGTCCTTGCCCACCGTCACCGTGCTGAGCGGCAGCGCCGATCAGATCACGGGCAACGTACGCCTCGGCGCCAGCGTCGCGCCATGCCCACCCGTCGTCGGCGCGCCGGTGCCGGTCGGCACCGTGCAGATCTTCGAGGGCGCCTCGCTCCTTACGACGCTTACTCTCTCTCCGCTCGGCAACAGCCCCGCCCCAGGACCCTGCGGAAGCGGTGCATACACCTGGAACTACATCCCGCACACGATCCCTGGCGCGAGCCCGGGCACGCACACCTACACAGCCGTCTACAGCGGCGACACGTACTTCGGCACGAGTACGTCCGCGACGATCTTCGTCAACGTCACTGCCCTTCCTCCCGTCCCTCCCGGCCAGTCCTTCGGCGGTCCCACCTCCACGCTCTCCGGCAACGCCGCCGTGCAGATGAGCGCCGGTGGTCCGCTTTGCGGATTCACGCGCGCGGCGTTTATACCGGTCACCGGGGATCCGAACTCTCCTCCGCCAGGGTCCGCGCCGCCGGGGCTGTCGTTCCCGCACGGCCTCGTGGGATTCGTGACCAGCGGCTGCACACCGGGCTCCACGCTCACGTTCACGATTACATTCCCCGGGGGAAGCGGCGTGCCCACGGCGTACTGGAAGTACGGGCCAACGCCGGGCAACACGACGCCGCACTGGTACCAGATGCCGGCGTCGATCGTCGGCAGCGTCGTCACGTTCTCGATCGTCGACGGCGGCCTGGGTGACGACGACCTCACCGCCAACGGCACGATCGTCGATGCGGGTGGACCCGTGGCCGACAGCCTTCAAGCCATCCCGACCCTCTCCGAGTGGGGACTGCGACTCACGATGCTGCTGGTCGCATGGCTGGGCTTCGTCGCGCTGCGTCGATCTACTTCAAGTGCGCGTCGGTGAACGCCACGAGCGACACGATCGGGCTGGTGCGCGACGCGCGGCCGATTTCAGGCAGGCCCTGATCTCCCGTCAGGAGCGAAATCTGCGGCCCGAAGCGGCAGGGTGACGCCCTGCGTCCCTTCGCCTCAACACGGTGAGCGCCAAGGCGCGAGGTTGCGCGAGCCGCGCCAGCGATCGCGTGCCGGACTCGTGCCCGGTCGCGATCGCGGCGCTGCGAAGCCATTTCGCGGAGCTTGCAGCAATCGTGGCCGCCCTCATGAAGGGCACGAGAAGGTGACGCGACGCGCCGCTCGCAGGCGGCGCAGCTCTATCGCGGCAGGTCCATCATGGCCGCCTGGTCGAACGGCGTGGAGGTCCCGTTGCGGTTGCCAACCAGGGCCTGCAGCTGGCAGCGGCTGTCGGTGAGAAGCGTCGACCCCGTCTCATTGGCCACGCGAACGGCGAAGAGATACGTCTGCCCCACCGCGAGGCTGACCGTTCCCACGCTCGCCGAGCTCGACCACTCACCGGCGCCGCTCGTCGCGCGCGCGAAGTTGACACCGGTCGGCGTCCAGCTCGCGCCGCCGTTCGTGCTGTAAACGGTGATCGCACGGAACGTCACCGCACCGGGCGCGGTGACGGCGAACGTGCCGTTGAGTACGGCGGTGCGCGGGTAGCCGGTGACGGGGAACGCGGCGGTGACGCAGTGCTCGGTGCCGGCGGTCGTGATCGTGATCGCACCGGGAGAGGCATCCTGGTACACGGAGGCCGGCGTCAACGCTGTGCCGAGCCGATTCATGAACGCGGCCATCGCGAGGCGCGACACCGTTCCCGCCGGGCAGTAGTGCGAAGTGTCGGTGCAGCCTAGCGTAATCGCGCGGTTCTTGAGCCACTCGACATTGGGACAGAAGGAGTCGCTCGCCGGAACGTCGACGAAGCCCGCGCAGCTTTGCGCGCGAGCCTCCGTGCCGAGGAACAACGCGAGCAAGGCGAAGGCAAGGATGCGTTTCATGGTCTCTCCTCGATGCGGTGCCACCGCGCCGTCCGGCGCACTGGTTGCAGCGCC
>CAZIZD010000291.1:0-3856 GCA_964543615.1 uncultured Alcaligenaceae bacterium
CAGCGCGACGTTCGGGCTGCCGCTCGCCGACGCCGCGAGCCCCGAGGTGAACGCGATGTATCCGCAGAACCGGCGCTGGTGGGATCGCCTCACGAATCGCCCGGTGCCGGCGCACGCCAGGGACGCCGATCCCTCGCTCTTCGGCATGTACACGCTGCCGGACGGCACGAAGGGCGTGCCCGCCTTCGCGTTGCTCGACGAGCGCATGCGGCAGTACACGCCCGAATGGGCCGAGGAGATCACCGGCGTTCCGGCCGCGACCATCCGCCGCCTCGCGCACGAGATGGGCGTCACCGCGCGCGACCAGAAGATCGAGCTTCCCATCGCGTGGACCGATTGCTGGGGCGGCGAGCACGCAACCGTCACGGGCAATCCCGTCGCGTTCCACGCGATGCGCGGGCTTGCCGCGCACTCCAACGGCTTCCAGACGATCCGCGCGCTCGCGATCCTCATGTCGCTGCTCGGCACCATCGACCGTCCCGGAGGATTCCGCCACAAGGCGCCGTTCCCGCGCGCGATTCCGCCGAGCGCCAAGCCACCCAACTCGCCCAACGCGGTCAAGCCCGACACGCCGCTCGGCGGTCTCGCGCTCGGATGGCCGGCGTCGCCCGACGATCTCTTCATCGACGACGACGGCAATCCCGTCCGCATCGACAAGGGCTTCTCGTGGGAGTACCCGCTGTCGGTGCACGGACTCATGCACACCGTCGTCACCAACGCGTGGCGCGGCGATCCCTACCGCATCGACACGCTGATGATCTTCATGGCGAACATGGCGTGGAACTCGACGATGAACACGTCCGAGGTCCGCCGCATGCTGAACGACCGCGACGAGAGCGGCGAGTACAAGATCCCCTTCATCGTGGTGTGCGATGCCTTCCAGTCGGAGACCACGGCGTTCGCCGATCTCGTGCTGCCCGACACCACGTACCTCGAGCGCCACGACGTGATGTCGATGCTCGACCGCCCGATCTCCGAGTTCGACGGCCCCGTCGATTCCGTGCGGGTGCCGGTGCTGCCGCCGACGGGAGAGTGCAGGCCGTTCCAGGAGGTGCTGATCGACCTTGCGAGCCGGTTGAAGCTGCCGGCGTTCGTCAACGCCGACGGCTCGCGCAAGTTCCGCGACTATCCGGACTTCATCGTGCGCTTCGAGACCGAGCCCAACTCGGGCATCGGCTTCCTGTCGGGATGGCGAGGCGAGAACGGCGACCAGTTCCTGAAGGGCGCGCCCAACCCCGCGCAGTGGGAGCGCTACACGGAGAACAATTGCGTCTACCACTACCGGCTTCCGCCGTCGTACCAGTACATGCGCAACTGGAACAAGGGCTACATGGAATGGGCGCAGCGCGTGCGCATGCGCCGCTTCAACGAGCCGATCGTGATCCAGATCTACTCGGAAGTGCTGCAGACGTTCCGCCTCGCGGCCGAGGGCAAGCGGCCCGGGCGGCAGCCTCCCGCGCACCTGCGCGAGCGCATCGCGCGTTACGCCGATCCGTTGCCGTTCTGGTATCCGCCGCTCGAGCACGAGGTTACCGATCACGAGCGCTATCCCCTGTCCGCCATCACGCAGCGGCCGATGGCGATGTATCACGCGTGGGATTCGCAGAACGCGTGGCTGCGCCAGATCCACACCCACAACTACCTGTTCGTGAATCCGCGCACGGCGAGCGAGCAGGGCATCGCCGACGGCGCGTGGATGTGGGTCGAGTCGCAGTGGGGTCGCGTGCGCTGCATGGCGCGCCATTCCGAGGCAGTGGAGCCCTCCACGGTGTGGACGTGGAACGCGATCGGCAAGGCGCCCGGCGCGTGGCGCCTCGCACCAGATGCCAACGAGGCCGAGCGCGGCTTCATCCTCAACCACCTCATCAGCGACGAGCTGCCTTCGCAGGGCGAGGCACGCATCTCCAACTCCGATCCGCTTACGGGCCAGGCGGGGTGGTACGACGTGCGCGTGCGCATCTCGGCCGCAGAGGCCTCCGAGACCGGTGTCGCGCCTGCGTTCGCTGCGATGCCCGCCTTGCCGGGGACCGCGCAGCTGGTGCCTGGCGCAATCGCGTATCGTGCCGGCGGGGAGAAGCCGCGATGACGCAGCTCGCGCTGGTGATCGATCTCAACGTTTGCGTGGGCTGCCACGCGTGCGTGACGAGCTGCAAGGAGTGGAACACGTCGGGTGAGGCTGGCACCATGGGCGACGAGCTGCCCTACGGCAAGGACCCCAGCGGAACCTTCTTCAACCGCGTGCAGACCTTCGAGGTAGGCGCGTATCCGGACACGCAGACCGTCCATTTCCCGAAGTCGTGCCTGCATTGCGAGGACCCGCCGTGTGTCCCGGTGTGTCCCACGGGTGCATCGTACAAGCGCGCCTCCGACGGCATCGTGCTGGTCGATTACGACAAGTGCATCGGCTGCAAGTATTGCGCGTGGGCGTGTCCCTACGGCGCGCGTGAGCTCGACAGCCAGCAGAAGGTGATGAAGAAGTGCACGTTGTGCGTCGACCGCATCGACGACACGTCGCTGCCGGCGTCCGAGCGCAAGCCCGCGTGCGTAATGGCGTGCCCGACCAGCGCGCGGCTCTTCGGCGACATCCACGATCCCGATTCCGAGGTGTCGACCGCGATCCGCGAGCAGGGCGGCTACGCGCTGATGCCCGAGTGGGGCACGCGTCCCGCCAACCACTACCTGCCGCGGCGCAAGACGGAGTTTCGCGTGGCGCCGGAGCAGATCGTGCGCGCCGACAACCCGCTGAAGGTGGATGGCCGGCTGCCCAAGCCGCCGAAGGACAGCCCGTCCCTCGACGACACGACCTCGTGGTGACGGCGCCATGAATCCCGCGTTCTCGGTCATCTTCCTGACCACGCTCCTCGGCGCGGGGCAGGGGCTGTTCCTCGCGCTGTACGCGGCGCACGTCGTCACCGCGCACGTCGCACAACGCCTCGCGCCGCCGCCTGCGCTCCTGGTCACGGGCGCGCTCGTCTCGGCGGCGCTGGTGGCGGGCGGCCTCGTCGCTTCGGTGTTCCATCTCGGCCGGCCCGAGCGCGCGTGGCGTGCGGCGTCGCAGTGGCGAACGTCGTGGCTGTCGCGCGAAGTGATTGCGCTGCCGGCGTTTCTCGCGGCGGTCCTGCTCTACGCGGGGGCACTCGCGTTCGCATCCGATCGCGCGATGCTCGCCGGCGCGATCGCCGCCGTGCTATGCGTTGCGCTGTTCGTCTGCACGGGCATGGTGTACGCGTGCATCCGCTTCCTGCAGGAGTGGGCAACGCCGCTCACGCTCGTCAATTTCGCGCTGCTGGGCCTTGCCTCGGGCACGACGCTCGCGGCGGCAATGGCGCAGGTTGCAGCGCCGATGCTTGCCGAGGCGTTCGCAGTCGCTGCGTTCGCGCTCACGCTCGCCGGACTCGCGGGGCGCGTGGCCTCGCTCCGGCGCAACGCGCGGCTGCGTCCCATGTCCACGCTGCAGAGCGCGATCGGCGTCAAGCATCCGCGCATCGAGCAGAAGGCACAAGGTTTCATGGGCGGTTCGTTCAACACCCGCGAGTTCTTCCACGGCGCGACGCGCGAGCGCATGCTCGCGATCCGGCGGGGCTTCCTCGTCGCGACCTTCGCGCTGCCGCTCGCTCTTCTCGCGGTCGCAGTCCTCGGCGATGCGCTCGGCCTTTGCGCGCTCGCGTTCGCCGTGCAGTACGCGGGGCTCGTCGCGGAGCGCTGGTACTTCCTGGCGGACGCCAACCATCCGCAGAACCTGTACTACCAGGCCATGTCGTGACGCGCGCACCGCACGGAAGGGCCTTCCGCTAGCGGCGTAGTCCCGCGAACCCTCGAAGGGGCAGCAGGCGCTGCACTTCGGCATCGCGCGCAA
>CAZIZD010000291.1:3866-6044 GCA_964543615.1 uncultured Alcaligenaceae bacterium
CGAGCGCGGGATGGATCGACACGTGCGGAAGGTCCATGTCCTTGCGCGCCCGCGCCTGCGCGAGCAGCGACAGGAGGCGATCGCGGTCGTTGCGCCAGGCCGCGAGCACGGCGCGGCTCGCCGGGGAAACGTGGGGGAAACGAGCGACGCACGCCATTTCCGCCGCGAACGCCGCATCGACGTCGCCGCGTCGCGCGAGTACGCAGGCCAGTCCCATCGCCGGGACCGGCGAATTCGGGAAGCGCGTTGCGGCATCGTCGAATGCGGCGGCGGCCGCGTCGATCTCGCCGATCAGGAGCCGATGTGCGCCCACACCGGTCAGCACCCACAGGCTCGACTCGCCCACCGCGGTGCACATGCTCCATGCCTCGCCGGCCGCATCGTAAGCCCGCAGCAGGTCGAGGCAGGTCGCACGCGCGAGCAGCACCGAGGCTGACAGCGGATCGTAGAGGCGCGCGAGATTGAGCTCGGCATTCGCCTCCGCGGCCTTGCCCTGCAGCGCCAGGAGCTCGGCGTGATTGAGGCGCGCCGACGTGTAGTGCGGCAGCGCCCGCAGCGCGCGGCGGAACAGCGATTCGGCGTGCGCAGTGTCGTAGTCGCACTTGCCGACGAGGATCGCCATGGTGCGCAGCGCCACCGGATGCTCCGGAGCCAGCGCGAGCGCGCGCTCCACGCTCTTGCGCAGCGCCGCGACGATCGCATCCTCGTCACGGTCCATGAATGTCATCCGGCTGTAGAGCGCGGCGGCGAGCGTGGCCCACGCGTCCGCGTCCTCGGGATGCGCGTCCACCGCCGACTGCGCGATCGTCACCGCGTCTTCCGTGCCCCGCAGGTTGCGCTGCACGAGCATGAGCTGGGCCTGGTCGAGCTTCACACGCTGCGCGCGCGGCAGCGCGGTTGCGGTCGACGCGGTGCCGGCGAGCGCCGAAGGCAGCGGCAATGTCTCGAGCATCTTCGCGAGCATCAGGTCGAGGAGACGGTCCTGCAGCGAGGTCAGGCTGGCCGCCTGCGCGAGCGCGCTCTCCACCCAGCGCAGCGTACCGTCGGCACCGTGCACGAGGCGGACGGACAGCCGCAGCTCGCTCTCATGTTCGCGCGCGAGCGTGGACTCCACGATCCACGGCGCTTCCTTGTCTTCGGGCGAGTGCGCGCTCGCACGCCGGTGGACGCCGGGCAGCCCGGCTTGCGCGAGGTGATCACGCAGCCGGTCGCTGAACGCCTCGCAGCGCGCGTCGAGCGAAGGGTCGCCGGTCTGGTTGCGCGTGGGCAGCACTGCGATCGAGATCGGCGCCGCCGGGCCGTCGCGCCCAACGAACTCCGGCCCGTAGCGGCCTTTGGGCAGCACGATGCGCACGCTCGATGCGCTCGCATGCGTCTCGTAGTGCGCCGCAAGGCGCTGGCGGAGGCGGCCGATCGTCACGCGGACGATCGGATCCGTCTGCGGATCGTAGGTGAAGGGGTCGCGCCGGAACACGTCGAAGGCAATGGCCGTTTCGCGCAAGGCGGCCTCGTTGCCGGCCAGCCGCTTGTCGACGAGGTACCGCAGGAGCCGCATGTGGCTCGGCGAGCGGCGCAGCGCCGGGGTCTCCAAGAGCCGGTCGAGCTCCATGCGGACGGCGTCTGGCGAGATGGCCGTGCTTTGGGACATTTGCGTCAATGTAGGCGACAAATGGCCGCCGTTATCAACCATGTTACGTGTTGTTACGTCACCCGTAAGCCTCCCTTGGCTAAGGTGGGCGAGCCCGTACCCCTGCCCGAGGTCTCGTTCCATGCGTCTGCCCGCCCTGTCCAAGGCCCTGTGCGCTCTCCTGGTGGCGGGATCGCTCGCCGGCGTCCCCGCGGCGTACGCGGCCAGCGCGAGCTACAGCGTCCTGCTCGATACGGACAGCAATGCGACGACCGGGTGCGCGGTGTCGGGCCCAGGCGGGCCGATCACAGGGATCGAGCAGGTGGCCACGACGGTGGTCGAGACAACGTCCACGGGCGCTACGATCACGCGCCTCGAGCGGCAGATGTGCAGCGGCGGTGTGCTCGGTGCGCCGGCCGCCTACGATCCGGAGGGCTGGCCCGTCGGATTCGGCAACGGCACGGGGGGAATGGCCGTCATCGAATCCTCGATGCCGCTCGGCATGCTGCCGCCGGGCGATGTGCGCTCTTGCCTGGCCGCGCTTTCGGATT
>CAZIZD010000292.1:0-5995 GCA_964543615.1 uncultured Alcaligenaceae bacterium
GGTTTCCCGGTGGTTGCCACCACGCCCGCGTACTTCGAGCACTTCCGCTACGGCGACCAGCGTCCGCTCGTCGTGAAAGAGGGGCGCGCGTTGGAGGGCATGTACGACGCCGTGCTGGGCGCGGAGGTCGCGGAACGCCTGGGCTACCTGTTGGGCGAGAACATCGTCCTGCGCCACGGCGCGGGCGAAATCGCGAGCAACGACCACACCGACAAGCCGTTCAAGGTCGTCGGAATCCTCGCGCGCACCGGGACGCCGGTCGACCGCTCCGTGCACATCGGGCTCGCGGGCATGGAAGCGCTGCATCTCGACTGGATCGCTGGCGTGCCGATGCCCGGCATGACGGTGTCGGCCGAGGAGGCCGCCAAGCGCGAGCTCACCCCCAAGTCGGTCACCGCCGCGCTCGTCGGGCTCAAGTCGCGCGCGGCGGTATTCGCCGTGCAGCGGCGCATCGCGGAATTCAGGGACGAGCCCCTGATGGCGGTATTGCCCGGCGTGGCCCTCGACGAGCTGTGGGATGCGCTCGGCAATGCGGAGCGCGCGCTCCTCGTGATGAGCGCGCTCGTGGGCCTCGTGAGCGTCGCGGGGCTCGTTGCCGTCGTGGTGACGGCGCTCGAGCAGCGGCGGCGCGAGCTCGCGGTGCTGCGATCCATTGGCGCGGGTCCCGCGCGCGTGTTCGCGCTGCTCGCGATCGAGGGCGCGATGCTGACCGCGGCCGGGGTCGCCCTGGGCGTGATCGCGTGGATTGCCGCCTTCTCTTTCCTCGGACCCTGGGCTGAGGCAAAGTATGGGGTTTCGCTCGAGGTCTCGTGGCTTCGGCCCACGGAGTGGTCGCTCCTCGCGGCCGCGTTCGTGGCCGGTGTGCTCGCGAGCCTCGTGCCCGGTTGGCGCGCGTACAGGTTGTCGCTGGCCGATGGACTTTCACCGAAGGGACAATGAACATGAGTGTGCGCAAGCACGTATTGGCGGCGGCGATTGCGATCGCAACGATCACGATCGCATGCGGCCTCGCCGTGACGGATGCCGCGGCGCAAACCACGACACCAGCGCCCGCGCGCACCGCCAAGTGGGACGAGCTGCTGCCCAAGGACTGGGATCCGCTCAAGCAATTCCGCGACAAGAGCGGCGCGGTGCGTGAGGGCAGCACGCGCGAGATGGAGATGATGGAGGAGCTGCGCAAGGCGTGGGACAACGCGCCCACGCGTCCCGAGCTCAATGGCTCACGGTTGCGCCTGCCCGGTTACGTCGTGCCGCTCGACTCGTCTGCCGCGGGGTTGAAGGAATTCCTGCTGGTGCCCTACTTCGGCGCGTGCATCCACAGCCCGCCGCCGCCGGCCAACCAGATCGTGTACGTGAAGCTCGCCAAGCCCGCGCCCATCAAGACGATGGACGCAGTGTGGGTCTCGGGCACGCTGTCCACCGGACGCAGCGATTCGCCGATGGGGGTCAGCGGCTATGGGATGGCGGGGGATCTCATCGAGCCGTATCGGGAGACGAGGACGGAGAAGTAAGGTCACCGCGGGTCGTTGGCGCCTCGTGCAAGGCGGCCGGCAGCTTCGCGCGTAGCATACAAAGACACTACGCAGGAAAGCCGGCCTATGACCCATCGAATACTGCTCGTCGAGGACGATGCGAACAGCCGCGCGCTGCTGTCCACCATGCTGGCCAATCTGGGATACGCCGTCACAACGACCGCGACCGGCGACGAAGCCATGCAGTACCTCTACCAGGAGGAACACTGCGATCTTGCGATTGCCGACGTCGTCATGCCCGGCATGTCCGGGATGGAGTTCGGACGCCGCGTGCACGATGCGCGTCCCGGCCTGCCCCTCATTTACATGACGGGGCGGCCGGAGGCATTGAACGATGCGCTCGAGGCGGGCCTCCTGGTCCTTCCGAAGCCGATCACCCGCGACTACCTCGCAAGCGTCATCGACGACGCGCTCGAGACGAAGCGCTAGCCCGGCCTTTTCAGGCCTAGGCCACGGTTGTAACCTCTGCCCATGGCAGAGGAACGACGCGGACTTTCCAAGAGAGCCATTGCGCTGATCGTCGCGGCGGATCTCATCGTCGTGATCGTCGTGCTCGCGCTCATCTACGGCTGAGATCTCGACAGCCCGGCGGCGCCCGGGTCGCGAACGGGTATCCTTTGCGATCCCGTCCGCCACCCGCGTTGCCGCCATGCCCAAAGGCAAGCCCAATCTCCTCGTCATCCTGATCGACGACCTGCGCTACGACGAGTTCGGCGCGGGCGGCCACCCCTACATGGTCACCCCGAACGTCGACCGGCTCGCCCACGAGGGTGCGCTGTTCGAGCGCGCGTTCCACACCACACCCATCTGCTCGCCCAACCGCGCGTCGATCGTGAGCGGTCAGTACGCGAGCCGGCACGGGATCATCGACAACGTCGCGCGCGACGCGATGAGCCACCGGCTGCCGAACTACCACCTCGAGTTGCAGCGGCTGGGCTACGAGACCGCGCACATCGGCAAGTGGCACATGGGCAACGACGGCATGCCGCGCCCGGGCTACGACTACTGGGTGAGCTACGACGGGCACGGCAAGCTCATGAACCCGCGGCTCAACCACGACGGCAAGTACGTGCAGCACGACGGCTACATCACGGACATCATGAACCGGCTGGCCGTGGAGTTCCTCGAGCGCAAGCGCGACAAGCCGTTCTCGCTTTTCTTCGCGCACAAGGCCGTGCATCCGGATGCCGAGCAGGCGGCCGACGGCACGCTACGCATCGCCGCGCAGGGCGGCTACGTCGTCGCCGACCGCCACAAGGACCTCTACCGCGACGCCGTCTTCCCGAAGTCGCCCAACATGATGTCGCCGGCCGAGGTCGCGAGGCGCAAGCCCGCGTGGGCCGAGTGCTTCGCGATGAAGACCGGCGAGACAGCGCAGGCAATCCTCGCCGCGCTGCAGTCGGGCTCGCAGGAAGAGATCCGCCAGCGCGCGCGCATGATGGCCGCCGTCGACGAAGGCATGGGCGCGATCTTCGACGTGCTGGAGCGTCAGGGGCAGCTCGACAACACGTTCATCGTGTTCCTGGGCGACAACGGCTTCTTCTTCGGCGAGCACGCGCTCGGTCCCGAGCGCCGGTTCGCGTACGAGGAAGGCATCCGCTCGCCTTTCCTCGTGCGCTATCCACGACGCGTGAAGGCCGGAACGCGCGTGCGCGACCTCGTGATCTGCCAGGACATCGCGCCCACGATGATCGAGCTCGCCGGCGGCAAGCCGGGAGCGCAGATCCAGGGAAGGTCGCTGCTGCCGCTGTTCGCGCCTGGCTCGAAGCCGTCGCGCGCGGGCAGCCGCGCCGGATGGCGCAAGTCGTTCCTCGTGGAGTACTGGGCCGAGCAGGCCATGCCCTGGCTCATCGGCATGACGTACAAGGCCGTGCGCACCGACCGCTGGAAGTACATACACTGGGTGAACCGCGGCCGCGCGGGCGAGCTCGATGAGCTTTACGACCTCGAGCGCGACCCGTACGAGCTCGTCAATCTCAACAAGAGTCGCGCCGCCGCGCCTGTGCGCGAGAAAATGCGGCGCGAGCTGCGCAAGCTCGTCGCGGAAGCGGTGGGACTCTAGCGACGCACGCTCGTCAGTTCGCCACCGCGCCCGAGGCCTTCACGATCGGCACCCACTTCGCGAGATCGTTCGCGATGATCTTGCCGAACGCGGCGGGTGTCATGGGAGGCGCGAGATCGAATCCCTGCGGACCGAGCTTGTCCTTGGCCTCCGCCGATGCGAAGATGCGATTGAACTCCGTGTTGAGCTTGTTGACGATCTCGGGCGGCGTTCCCGCAGGCGCCACGAAGCCGAACCACGTGTTGACTTCGTAGCCCTTGATCCCCTGCTCGTCGAGCGTGGGAACGTTGGGCAGGAGCGGCGAGCGCGTGAGGCTCGTGACACCGAGCGCCTTCACCGATCCCGCCTTGATCTGGGCAATGACGGTCGGGGTGTTGAAGAAGCCCATCGCGACCTCGCCCGCCATCACGGCCTGCACCCCCTGCGGCGCGCCCTTGTAGGGCACGTGCACGAGCTGGGTCCCGGTGATCTGGCCGAACAGAACGCCGGACAGATGGTGGCTGGTCCCCGCGCCGCCCGACGAGAACGTGAGCTCGCCCGGCTTCGCCTTGGCGGCCGCGACGACGTCGGCCGGCTTGGTCGCGGCGCTCGCCGGCGGCACGATCATTACGTTGGAGACACCGCCGATGAACGCCACTGGCGCGAAATCCTTGATCGAGTCGTAGCCGGGCGCGGCATAGATCGCCTGGTTGAAGACGAGCGTGCCCTGCGATGCGAATTCGATGGTGTAACCGTCGGGGGCGGCGCGTGCGAGCTCGGCCATCGCGATGGTGCCGCCCGCGCCCGGCTTGTTCTCGATCACGACCGGCTGACCGAGCGCCTTGGAGAGCTCCTGTCCCGCGAAGCGCGAGACGATGTCGGCGGTGCTGCCGGCGGCGAGGGGAACGAGGAGCCGGATGGGTTTGGTGGGATACGTTTGCGCGTAAGCCGCGCCGTGCGCGAGGGTCGTGAGCGCCACGGCGGCGGCGACAAGTGCGGTGCGGCGGGCAGTAGCGAGACGGGGCATGCAGGCCTCCATGGACGTGTCGCGAAGATGATACCTTTCGATGCCCCGGATTGTGCGACACGCGGCGTGCACTCAAAGTTCAGGGCCGGCGTCGACTCCAGAGGAACCATGAAGTCCATCTTGATGCTTTTCGTTGCGCTGATTCCTGCGGCCGCCATGGCCGAAACGCGCAACATCAGCAACGGCTGCGCGAAGAACGTCGCGGCCGGCAAGGTCTACAAAGCGTCGATCAGGATCGTGGACGGGAAAGAACTGTAGCCCAAGTATTCCTGGGCGAAGCTCCTGACGAAATACGCGGTCGTCCCTGTCGAAAGCGGCGAGCCCATCTACATCGATCTCGGATCGTTCGGCTTCCTCTCCGAATCGGGCAACAAGGGCAAGGACCGCCAAGGCAACGCCTGGATCGTGGCCAAGACGCCCTGGTGCTGATCGGCTCGCATCCACCGCTTCCTTGAGGCGAAAGCAGAGAGCAAAGGCCCGCGCGAAGTGGGTCCATGCAGCGCCAGGCACTGCTGCTCGGTATCATGGGTGTTCTCTTCGGGAGATCCGCATGACTCGACTGCGTCGATACCTCGTATGTGCACCCTTCCTCGCTATCGGGTATTGCCTGGCGGACGCGGCGATGGCGAACGCGGGGGCCACCGACACGAGCTTCGCAGACCGCGGCTTGTACGTGCATCGTCCGCAAGGCTCCATTCAGAGCGTCCACATCCGCACGGTGGCCTGGCTTTCCGTGGGCCGCATCCTGGCGCTGGGCGGTACCGCGGGTCCGCAGTCGAGCTTGGGCGGCTACAGCCCGAGCGCATCGTTCGAGCTCGATTACGCCGGCAAGCTCGACTCGGCGGGCACTGCCGACATACAGACCGACGACTACGCGTTCATTGCCGTGCGCGAGCTCTCCGACCGAGACGCCACTCTTCGCAACCCAGGCATCGCGCGGGTCGCCGAGAATATCGGCTGCTCCGGGCCGTCATCGTGCGTCGTTGCTTTCAATCCCGGCCCACGGTTCGTATCGCGACAAAGCGCCGGCGGATTGTATGGTGTCCGGGATAGCGCGGTCGTCGACTCGCACGCAGGCAACGCCGCGATCCTGCGGGACGGTCGCGTCATCAGCCTCGGCTTGACCTATCGAATAGCCGCCCTGGCCTCGGACCCCGCCCTCAACGTTCCAGTCACCTTCGATGCGGTAGCGCTGAATGCAGTCGGTCGCCGAGTCCCCGCGCTGGAATCGCAGTTTCTCGCGCAGATGGTTCGCTGCAGCCCGTCAGGCACGCCGATTCCCGGTACCAGTTCGAACGAGGTGCCGGTCACCGTGGCCACGCCGAACGACCAAGTCATCTTCGCGTTCGGCCCGTGCCTGCTGCGGCTCAATGCGGACGCGACGGCGGACACGTC
>CAZIZD010000293.1:0-5989 GCA_964543615.1 uncultured Alcaligenaceae bacterium
GCGATCATCGGCACGTATCTCCTCAAGGAAGGCTTCGGCATCGGACGCATCGCAGGCGCGATCAGCGTCGTGATCGGTGTCGCGGCGCTCAAACTGTGAGCACACCATGACTTTGCCCTCCCGCCTGCCCACTCACGCTCGCGTCGTCGTCATCGGCGGCGGCATCGCCGGCTGCTCCACCGCCTATCACCTGGCCAAGCTCGGCGTCACCGACGTCGTGCTGCTCGAGCAGGGCAAGCTCACCTGCGGAACCACGTGGCACGCGGCGGGACTCGTCGGCCAGACGCGTGCCACGCGCAACGCGACGCGCATGAGCCGCTACGGTATCGAGCTCTATTCCACACTCGAAGCCGAGACGGGACTTGCGACGGGCTGGAAGCAGTGCGGCAGCCTCAACGTCTTCAAGACGCCCGAGCGGCTCAAGCTCAGCAGGCGGCAGATGGCGCGCGCGAAGAGCTTCGGCATCGAGTTCGAGTTCGTCTCGCCCGCCGAGGCCGGCAGGATCGCGCCGATCCTGCGCACGGACGACCTTTCCGGCGCCGTGTGGATCCCAGGAGACGGCAAGGCCAATCCCACCGACCTCACGCAATCGCTCGCCAAGGGCGCCCGGATGCGCGGCGCTTCCATCCACGAGGGCGTCAAGGTCACCGGCGTCAGGCTCGTCAACGGCCGCGTCGCGGGTGTCGAGTGGAAGTGCGGCGAGGACACCGGCACCATCGCCTGCGAGACGATCGTCAACTGCGGCGGGCAATGGGCGCGTGCGCTCGGGCGCCAGTCGGGCGTCACCGTGCCGCTGTACGCGGCCGAGCACTTCTACATCGTCACCGACAGGATTCCCGGCGTGACGCCCGACCTCCCGGTGATGCGCGACCCCGACGGCTTCATCTACTACAAGGAGGAGGTCGGCGGCCTCGTGATGGGCGGATTCGAGCCGGCGGCCAAGCCGTGGAACGTATCGCCGATCCCCGACGGCTTCGAGTTCCAGCTGCTGCCCGAGGACTGGGATCAGTTCGAGATCCTGATGACCAACGCGATCCATCGCACACCCTGCCTCGAGACGGCGCAGGTCAAGATGCTGCTGAACGGCCCCGAGAGCTTCACGCTCGACGGCAACTTCATCCTCGGCGAAGCGCCCGAGGTGCGCAACTACTTCGTCTGCGCGGGGTTCAATTCCGCGGGCATCGCCAACTCGGGCGGCGCCGGCCGCCTCGTGGCGGAGTGGATCGTGGGCGGGGAAGCGCCGCTCGACCTGTGGGACGTCGACATCCGGCGGTTCGCGCCCTTCCACGCCAATCGCATGCACCTTGCCGATCGCACGGTCGAATCGCTCGGATTGCATTACGCGATGCGCTGGCCGCGCGAGGAGCTCGTCACGGTGCGGCCGCTGCGCCGCTCGCCGCTCTACGATCGCCTGCGCGCGAAGGGCGCGGTATTCGGCACCAAGCTCAACTGGGAGCGCGCGAACTACTTCCTTCCCCCGGGCGCGCAGCCGGCCCCCTATACCCTCGAGACGCCAGAGTGGCTGCCCTACGTGCTAGAGGAGCAGCGCGCGTGCCGCGAGGATGTCGTCGTCTTCGACCAGAGCTCTTTCGCCAAATTCATGCTGAAGGGCCGCGACGCGCTCGCCGTGCTGCAGCGCCTGTGCGCCAACGAGATCGACGTGCCGGTCGGACGGATGGTCTACACGGCGATGCTCAACGCGCGCGGCGGGTTCGAGAGCGACCTCACGATCACGCGCCTTGCGCCCGACACTTTCTTCATCCTCACGGGATCGGGACAGGCCACGCGCGATGCCTCGTGGATCGAGCGCCACATCGAGCCCGGCGAGTTCGCCGCACTGATCGACGTCACGAGCGCGTATTCGGTAGTTTCGCTCATGGGTCCCAACGCCGAGGCTCTGCTGCGCACGCTCGGTCCTGACGACCTGTCGAAGGATGCGCTGCCCTTCAGCACGACCGCCGAGATCGACGTCGGCTACGCGCGGGTGCGCGCGGCGCGCATGAGCTACGTCGGCGGGCCCGGCTACGAGATGGTGGTGCCCACCGACCAGTGCGTCACCCTCTACGACGCGCTGTTCGACAAGGGCGCCGCGTTCAGCTTGCGGGATGCGGGCTACTACACCATCGACGCCCTGCGCGTAGAGGCGGGCCGCCGTGCATGGGGCGCCGAGATCTCCCCCGACGAGACGCCGTTCGAGGCCGGGCTCGCCTACGCGGTGAAGCTCGACAAGCCCGCACCGTTCATCGGCCGCGAGGCGTTGATCGCGCAGCGCGCGGCGGGCCTGCGCAAGCGCCTCGCGATGTTCACGTTCGACGATCCCGCGGCGTTCCCTTGGGGCGGCGAACCCATCCTCATGGACGGGCGCAACGTGGGCGAGCTCACGTCCGTGGGCTACAGCCGCAAGCATGGGCGCGCGATCGGGCTGGGCTACGCACGCGCCCTGCCCGACGGGCCGCCGCTCACCGACGAGGCGATCCTGCGCGCGCGCTACGAGGTGGACATCGCGGGCGAACTGTTTGCGGTGACGCCGCACATGAAGCTACCCTAGCGGGATGCCCAATCGCCTGTCGACCCCACCTCCGCGCCGCGGACGCACGCCGGGCAAGCCCGGCGCCGTCACGGCGCAGGTGCAAAGCCTCACCCGCGGACTCTCCCTTCTCGAAGCGCTCGCGCGCGCCGAGGGCGGACTGACCCTGACCGACGTCGCGCAACGCGTGCAGCTTGCGCCCTCCACCGCGCATCGCCTGCTCTCCACGCTCGAGAAGATGGGGTACGTGTACCAGGCCGGCGACCTCGGCCGCTGGTACGTCGGACTGCAGGCGTACACGGTCGGCACGAGCTTCCTCGCCAACCGCGACTTCGTCGCGCAGAGCCATCCCTACATGCGGCGCCTCATGGAGCAATCGGGCGAGACCGCGAACCTCGGCATCCTCGAGGGCACCGACGCGGTGTTCATCGACCAGGTGCAATGCCGCGAGATGATGCGTACCATCGTGAAGCTCGGCAGCCGCGTGCCGCTGCACGCCTCCGGCGTGGGCAAGGCGATCTTCGCGGCCATGCCCGACGACGAGATCGAGGCGATCCTCAAGGTGAAGGGACTTCCCCGCATTACCGGCAACACCATCACCTCGCCCGAGATCATGTGGGCGGCGATCCGCGTGATACGCCAGCGCGGCTGGTCGTTCGACGACGAGGAGCACGCGCTATCAACGCGTTGCGTCGCCGCGCCCATCTACAACGAGCACGCCGAAGTGCTCGGCGCGATTTCCCTCGCGGGTCCTTCGTCGCGGCTGCCGGACGAGCGCATCAAGCAGTTGGGTCCGCTCGTCGCGCACACGGCCGAGGAACTCACGCACCGTCTCGGCGGCAAGTGGCCGCACGGCCGCTAGCCGGTAACGCCGGACGCGCACGACGGCTGCTCGTCGCCGGCGCGACGGGCCTCGTGGGCTCGTGCATCCTGCGCGAGGCGCTCGCCGACGACACCGTCGCCGCCGTGCATGCGCTGGCCAGGCGCCCCCTCGACGTCGTGCATCCGAGGCTCGCCGTGCACGTCGTCGATTTCCTCGCACTGCCTGCGATGCCCGACGTGGACGAGGTCTATCTCGCGCTCGGCACCACGATCGGGCAGGCCGGGAGCGAGGGAGCATTCCGCGCCGTGGACCTCGACGCAAACCTCGCCGTCGCACGTGCGGGACAGGCAGCGGGGGCGAACCGGCTGGGCCTCGTGAGCGCAATGGGCGCCGACTCGCGTTCGCGCGTCTTCTACAGCCGCGTGAAGGGCGAGACCGAGGACGCGCTCGCGGCGCTCCTGCCGGAGGCGCTCGTGATCGCGAGGCCTTCGCTGCTCGCGGGAGAGCGAAAAGCGCTCGGACAACCGAGGCGCCCCGGCGAGAGCGTCGGTCTCGCGCTCGGCCGCCTGGCTGGCTGGGCGCTGCCGATGAACTACCGCCCCGTCGATGCGGGACGCGTCGCGCGCGCGCTGCTTGCAACGGTGCCCACGACAATGGGCCGCAGGATCCTCCTGTCCGGAGAACTCCAGCAGTTCGCGTGAAGGCGAACCGCGCGGCGCGTGACCTCGCGCGCCAGGCCGCGCGACGAAAATCTGACGCAGGTCAACGTCGCTTCTCCACCCGGCCGCCGCCGCGGCGCGGGAGGGCTTAGCATCGGTCCAATCGACGATCGACGCACGGAGCGGTCATGCCAACCACCCTCGCCAAGTGGCACACGGAGCACGTCAATTTCGGCAAGCTCCTCACTTGCCTCGAGTCGCAGCTCGACCTCTTCCACGACGGCGAGACGCCGCACTACGAGCTCATGCTCGACGTGATGTTCTACATGACGCACTACCCGGACGTGATCCATCACCCGAAGGAGGACCTCGCGTTCGCGCGCATCAAGGCGCGCGAGCCGCAGGCCGCGGCGATGGTGGACGCGCTCGACGCGCAACACGAGGAGCTTCGCCGCATGGGCGCGGAGCTCGTCGTGCATCTCTCGGACATCTACAACGGCGCCGTCACGTCGCGCGAGCCGGTCGAGAACCTGGCCCGCGATTACATCGCCACATTCCGCGAGCACATCGGATTCGAGGAACGCAAGATGCTGCCGCTCGCGTCGCGGCTCCTCGAAGCGCAGGATTGGGCCGCGATCGACGCCGCCGTGCGGCACATCGACGACCCCCTTTTCGGGCGCAATCCCGAGCCGCGCTATCGCACCATCGAGCGCCACCTGGAGCAACAGGCGCAGGTCTGACGCGAGGCGTCAGGAGCGGCCTTCCATCCGCGCGGCGCGATCCGCGAGGCGCGGCTGCGCCGGCGGACGCCAGCGGGAGAGAAGCTCGTCGGCTGAGGCGGGCTCGTTGCACGTGAGCACCATGTCGCATCCGGCGGCAACTGCCGCTTCGGCGCGCGCGACGATGTCGCCGGCCGTGAACGCGCCTGCCATGCCGAGGTCGTCGGAGAACACGAGGCCGTCGAACCCCAGTCGTCCGCGCAGGATCTCCGTCACCCACACGCGCGAATAGCCGGCGGGCCTGTCGTCGACCGCGGGATAGATGACGTGCGCGGGCATCACCGCTTCGAGCCCCGCCTTCGCGAGCGCCGCGAACGGCACGAGATCGGTGGCGACGAGTTCGGCGAGCGGGCGATCGTCGACGGGGATCTCGTGATGCGAGTCGGCCACCACGAAGCCGTGTCCGGGAAAGTGCTTGCCCACCGCCGCGCAGCCGCCCTCGTTCAATCCCTCACGCAGGCATGCCGCGAGGTGCGCGATCGCGTTGGGATTGCCCGAGAACGCGCGGTCGCCGATCACGCCGCTCGTGCCGAAGTCGACGTCGAGCACCGGCGTGAAGCTGAAGTCGATGCCCTGCGCCCGCAGTTCGCGCGCGATCGTCGCGCCCAGACGGCGCGCCTCGAGCGCCGCCGCGGCGACGTCGCGCTCCCACAGCTCGCCGAGCGTGCGCATCGGCGGGATCGCCGTGAAGCCCTCGCGGAAGCGCTGCACCCGCCCGCCCTCGTGATCGACGCTCACGAGCAGATGCGGCGTGCGAAGGTCGCGGATCTGCGCTGTCAGTGCGGCGAGCTGCGGCGGGCTTTCGTAGTTGCGCGTGAAGAGGATGACGCCGCCCACGAGCGGATGCAGCAGGCGCTCGCGATCGGCGGCGCCGAGCGTGAGCCCGTCGATGCCGAGGACGACCGGGCCGCGCGCGAGGTTCATGAAGCCACGTGCGCAGCCTCGCGCATCAGGGCCTTCATCTGCCGCACCGCCTCGCGCAAGCCCGTGAAGACCGCACGCGACACGATCGCGTGCCCGATGTGCAGCTCGCGCACGCCCGGCAGCGCGGCCACCGGCTGCACGTTGAAGTAGGAAAGCGCGTGGCCCGCGTTGAAGCGCATGCCGAGGGCGCGGATCGCCTCGCCCGCGGTGCGGATGCGGTCGAGCTCGGCGACCACCGCCGCACTCAAGATCTGGCGCGGGCTGCTCGCCCCCTATG
>CAZIZD010000294.1:0-5969 GCA_964543615.1 uncultured Alcaligenaceae bacterium
TGCGCGTGCTGATAGACTCTTAGGATCGCGTTCCGCGATCGTCCGGACGCCGCGCGCAGTGCTGCAAAATGCGGGGATACGACGCTGGGACGACGAACGCCGGGATGACGACGGATGCCGCGACCGCTACCCCCCCTCAATCCTCTGCGAACATTCGCCGTCGCAGCAAAGCACCTGAGCTTCACGCGAGCGGCCGAGGAGCTGTTCGTCACTGCCGCCGCAGTTAGCCACCAGATCAAGACGCTCGAGGAAAGCCTCGGCGTGGAGCTGTTTCACCGGCAGGCGAACACGCTGATGCTGACGGAGGCGGGGCAGGCATACCTTCCCTCCATCGAACAGGCGTTCCGGCAACTGGCCGAGGCGACGCGCCAGCTGCATTCGCGCGGAAATCCGAAGACACTCAAGGTGAACGTTCCTCCCACGTTCGTCGTCAAGTGGCTGATCCCGCGAATGCAACGCTTTCTGAAGGAGCATCCCGAGATCGACCTCAAGGTGTCGACGTCGGCGAAGCCCGTCGACTTTTCGCGCGACGACTATCACGTCGACATTCGCTACGGACGAGGTGTCTATCCGGGGATGCATTCGGAGCTGTGCCTGCCGGTCGAAGTGTTCCCGGTATGCAGCCCCGCGATGCTCCAGGGCGAGCATCCGCTGCGCGAACCTGCGGACCTCAAATACCATACGCTGTTGCACGACAGCAGCACATACGACGACGGCAGCAACCCGGACTGGGCGGCGTGGCTGCGTCGCGCCAAAGTGATGGACGTCGACCCGACTCGCGGGCCTTCGTTCTGGCCAAGCCACCTCGTCATCAACGCGGCGATCGATGGGCTCGGTGTTGCGCTCGCCAAGAGAGCTTGGGTCGAAGCGGATCTCGCGGCCGGCCGGCTCGTGCGACCGTTCGACATCAGCCTGCCGGTGGAATTTTCGTATTTCCTCGTCTATCCGGAGACCCGTGCCGCCGATCCGCTCATCGGGGCGTTTACCGGATGGATACGCTCGGAGATGGCGAGGAGCCAGATGGCAGCGTCGCCAGCAGCAGGCGGGTAAGTATCCTCCCGCAGCGCCAGGCAGGTCTCCCTTGGCAGGCTAGCGACCGGTGAATGCGGCCTTGCGCTTGTCGAGAAACGCGCGATAGCCGATGCGGAAATCCTCCGTGTCGAAGCAGGCGTAGCACTCGTCCATTTCCTCGGCCGTGATGGGTGCCTGGTTGGCGAGCCTGCGCACGAACCGCTTGTGCCACCGCGCGACCAGCGGCGCACCTTCGACGATGCGGGCGACGGTGGCTCGCACCTCCGATTCGAGCTCGGCGTCGGGAACCACACGATTGACGAGCCCCTTGCCCAGCGCCTCGGCCGCACCGAACACGCGACCCTCGAGCAGGATCTCGAGCGCGGTGGCGCTCCCCACGACAGCGATCAGGCTCGAGAGCTCGTGATACGAGACCACGAGTCCCAGGCGCTTGATCGGGATGCCGAAGCGGCTCGAATCGCCGCAAATGCGCAAGTCGCACATTGAAGCGATCTCCAATCCGCCGCCGACGCACGCGCCATGGATCTGCGCGACCACGGGATGGATGCAGTGAGCGACGGCCTCGAGCGCCGCGTGCGTGACGCGGGAGTACTCGATCGCCTGCTCGCGATTGGAGCGCACGGTCGCGAATTCCGCGACGTCGGCGCCCGCGGCGAACGCCTTGTCTCCGCCGCCGCGCAGGATCACGCAGCGAACGCGCTCATCCGCCGACAGCGACGCGAACGCCGCTTCCAGCTCGCGCCACATCGTCGTGTCCAGCGCGTTCATGCGGTCCGCATTGTTCAGCGTCACCGTGGCGACAGCCTCGCCGTGGTCGATCGATACGAAGCCCGTCATGGATTCTCTTCCGACGTTTGACACGGGTGCCGCATGCCGAACGCCGGCATGGATGACCACAAGTCTAGGGATGCGGATCCACCGCTCCAATCGAGGATTTCTTGGGCGCCTGCGTAGAAAAACTTGAGCGGGCCCGGTGTAGTTTTACTTACCGGCCGATCAAGAAAAAATCGCTTGCTGCCCGTCGGAGGAATTTCCAGACTGGCGCCCAAGGTCCGGCGCGTTTGCACATGGGTATCGCGCTGCAGCAAAGGAACGACTCAATGAAGCTTCCGTTATCACATCTCAAGGTCCTCGACGTCAGCCAGGTGATGGCCGGCCCCTTCTGCTGCATGCTGCTGGGCGACATGGGCGCGAACGTCATCAAGGTCGAGCCGCCGGGCAAAGGGGACCAGACGCGAAGCGCGATGGGATTCCGTCTGAAGGGCGCCGATAGCGGCGGCTTCCTCGCGCTCAATCGCAACAAGCGCAGCGTCGAGCTCAACCTCAAGAGCGCAGCAGGCCGCGAGGTTTTCTACGAGCTCGTGCGCGGCTCTGACGTCCTGGTCGAGAACAACCGCCCTGGCGTCGCAACCCGCCTGAAGATCGACTACCCGCCGCTGGCCAGGATCAATCCGCGGCTGGTCTATGCCAGCATCTCGGGCTTCGGCCAGACCGGCCCGTGGGCATCCCGCCCCGGCTTCGACCTGATCGCGCAGGCGATGACCGGCATCATGAGCGTCACCGGACATCCCGGGGGCGCGCCGGTGAAATCCAGTGTGCCGATCGCCGACCTCGGTGCCGGCTTGTTCGCGGCATACGCGATCCTCAGCGCGGTGATCGGCCGCGAGCACACCGGCCAGGGTCAATACATCGACGCGTCGCTGTTCGAGAGTGCGCTCGGCCTGTCGATTTGGGAGGTATCTGAATACTGGGGCACCGGCAGGATACCGGCGCCGATCGGCAGCGCGAACCGCATGAGCGCGCCCTACCAGGCCGTACGAGCGGCCGACCGCCCCTTTGTCATCGGCGCCGCGAACCAGAAGCTGTGGCGCAGCCTGTGCGAGGTGATCGACCGCGAGGACCTTGTGGCGGACCCGCGCTTCCTCACCAACGTCGATCGCGTGCGCAACCGCGCCGTTCTGATCGAGGAAATCGAGGCCGCGCTCGCCCCGCGTCCCGCTGACGCCTGGGTCGCGGCACTGCTCGACGCAGGCGTTCCCGCGGCTCCCATCCATGACTACGCCGAGGCGCTTGCCAGCGAACAAGCGGTCGCGCGGAAGATGGTGATGCAGATCGAGCATCCCGCCGAGGGCACGGTCAACGCGCTCGGCTTCCCTGTGAAGCTCAGCGCAACGCCGCAGCAGGTGCGATATCCCGCGCCTTTGCTCGGTCAGCATAACGAAGAGGTGCTCCACGAGTTCGGCTTCAGCGCCTCGCGCATTGCCGCGCTGCGCACGCAAGGTGCATTCGCCGCGTCGGCGTCGGCACCCGGGCACGCGGCGGTCGAGGCCAATCCCTGAGCCGGCATTTTTTCTGGCGGCGGCCATAATAGCTTTCGTTTGACCGGCCGCCGCCGCTTCCTAGACCAAAACGCATCCGGAGGAGACGAGTCGACCATGAACATCCACAACCCCGATCGTCGCAAGGTCATCAGGCAGTTGTCGGCCGCGGCGCTTGCAGCAGGTGGAGGCCTCGGCTGGGCGGGCCGCGCGTTCGCGACGGATCCCGTGCAGCTCATCAGCCATCGTTATCCCGCCCTCGAATTCTGGGCCGGCAAGATGAAGACGGCGCTTCCGGGCGTGGAAGTCAACGCGCAGCTGATGCCGTTCGACAAGATGGGCGAGCTCGTCACGATCGCGATGTCGTCGAAGGCGCCGACCTTCGACATCGTATACGTGATCGACTCGTCGATCGCGTCGTACGCGAAGAACGGCTGGCTTCGTCCGCTGGACGACCTGTATGCCAAGTACAAGGGCCAGTTCAAGCTCGACGACCTGTCACCCGCCGCAATGAAGATGTGCACGTACAACGGCAAGCTCTATGCGCTGCCCGGCACGATCAACGTGATGATGCTGTACTACCGCAAGGACGTCTTCGACGCGGCCGGCAAGGCGCCGCCCAAGACCGCCGCGGAATACCGGGCTCTGGCAAAGCAGCTCAATACGCCGGCACGCGCTGGCACGATCAACTGCCTTAAGCCGACCGACGCCACGCTGAACGAGGCGCACTGGTACATGAACACGGTCGGACAGGGCTGGTTCGACGACAAGTGGAATCCGATCTTCAACAACGAGCGCGGCGTCCGCGCCATCGAAGCGCTCAAGGAAGTTACCCAGTCGGCACAGCGCGGGTTCGCATCGGCGGCGAACGACGAATGCACGATCGCGCTGCAACAGGACGCGGCCGCGATGGGACTGCAGTGGGCCACGCGTGCGCGCTCGGTCGACGATCCCAAGCAATCGCGCGTCGTCGGCAAGTTCGAATGGGCGGCCATGCCTGACGGCGGTGCGCGCGTGCTGGCCGACGGTTATGCGATCTCGGCGTTCAGCAAGCAGGATCCGGACATGCTCTTCCGCATCATTGCGACGGCCACCCAGGAGTCGAACATGCGCGAGGCGGCCGGCATGCTAGTGCCGCCGCGGCGCGCGCTCTTGCAGGATCCGGATCTGCGCTCCAAGAATCGCTTCTACGCGGCCGCCGGGCAGGCCATCGAGACCGCCACGCCGTTCCCGCCGCTGCCGGAGTTCTACGCGGTAGGCGAGTTCATCTCACGGCGTATCCTGCAAGGCGTGACCGGCGAGATGCCCGTGAAGCAGGCGCTCGATACCGCGGCTGGCGAGACGACGGCCTACCTCAAGGACCGCGGCTAATACAAGTAGGCGGCGGCGAGCACGATCGTCCCGCCAACGCCTGAGGTCGCTGGAAACGACGCATGCAAGTCACGTCAGCCGGTCACGGCGCGCGCGCATCGGCATCGGGCAAACCGGCGATGCGCCGCGCCAAGCGTGCGCATCGCCGCCGCCTGTGGCCATTCCTGGTGCCGAGCGCGCTCGTTGCACTTTTCATCTTGCTGTACCCGCTGGCCTACGCGTTCTACCTCAGCCTGTTCAATTACTACCTTGACACCGGCGCGAGCACGTTCGTCGGTCTTGCGAATTACGGCGACCTCCTCGCCGACACGCGGTTCTGGGGCGCGTTGACGCGAACGGTCGGCATCGTCGTCGCCGCGGTCGGACTGGAGTTCGGCGTCGGCCTCGCCGTTGCCTACGCCCTCTACCGCCTCACCTTCGGCGTTCGCGCGCTCAACCTGCTGATGTTCCTTCCGCACATCATCACGCCCGTCGTCGCCGCGCTGTTCCTCAAGTGGATCTTCGCGGGCCGCTGGGGGCTGCTCGATTCGGTGTTCGCAAGCTTCGGTGTGTTTGCGCCAGACTGGCTCGGCAATCCGTCCTGGGCGCGCGTGACGGTCGTGCTGGCCGACGCGTGGCAGTTCACGCCGTTCATGATCCTCGTGCTCTTCGCAGGGCTCAACACGGTCGACCCGAGCCTGATCGAGGCGGCGCAGATCGACGGCGCGTCGGGCCGGCAAATCCTCTTCCGGATCATGCTGCCGTCGATCGCGCCAATCATCGCCTTCGTGCTCACCATGCGGATGATGGATGCGTTCCGTTACTTCGACACGATCTACGTCCTCACCGGAGGCGGGCCAGGTACCGCGACCGAGACGCTGACGATGCAGACCTACGCGCTCGCCTTTCGCCTGTTCCAGATCGGCAAGGCCTCGGCGCTTGGTGTGGTGACGCTTTTGATCGTCCTGGCTTTCGCGTTCGCCATCGTCGCCACGGTCGGACGCCGGAAAGGCCACTATCAATGAACGCCAGCCGTATCCGCGTATCGCAACTGCTGCTGTTCGCGGCGCTCGCCGCATTTACGGCGGTCATGCTAACGCCGGTGGTGTGGGCGTTGATGACGTCGATCAAGCAGCCGATCGATGCGTTCGCCATCCCTCCCAAGATCGTGTTCGAGCCGACGCTCGAGTTCCACCGCCAGGTCTGGCTCGAGAAGGGATTCGGGCGCTTCCTTCTCAACAGCGCGATCATCGCGGTGTCGACGGTCGT
>CAZIZD010000295.1:0-5948 GCA_964543615.1 uncultured Alcaligenaceae bacterium
TGCAACGCTGCAGGCGTTTCCTGTGGCAGAGACACCATTGCCGGCGGATTGCACAATAAATGCGCCGCGATAAAGTCCATTTGGAGTCGCAACTTGGGCCAACTTCGCGCCCAGCGGAAAGATCGTCCTGAAGTCTTGGAGATTGGCGGAAATGTTCACCACCCCAACCTTTCCCGTCGCCAAGATATGAGCTCGAATGTATTCCAGTCCGGACAAATATCCGCTCACGGCAGCATCGTCGCTAGTAGGCGCACATGGCAACCCGATTGTGTTTTCCCAACCAATACCAACCGACACAATTGGGGTCCCAGCGATCACGCCCAAGCTGCCAGCGACCGGCGGTGTTGTTTGCCCCACCGCACCAATAATGCCCGCAACATGAGTCGAGTGAGGGTTGCAGCCGATTGGATTTGCCGTCGGGAAGGCAGCTGCTCGGCTAGCGCTAGGAAGATCTTGGTGTAGTCCAACACCCGTATCGAGAATGTAGATAATGACGCTGTTTGGGAGGACCGTCGCGGCGCCGGTGGCGACGACACCCCAAGAGTACCGACCATTGTCCTGCCAAAGCGAACTGCTGAGCTTAACCCTTCGATCGGGCGCGAGGGAAGCTACGCGAGCGTCCCCTTGAAGGCGAGTGGCCTGTTCGTCGGTCAAGTACGCCGTTATAGTGGTGCCAATCCAACTCGTGAGAGCCCGCGGTACGAATCCATACTGAAGTGCCATTGCCGCAGCCAAGTGTCGCGTCTGCGGCTTGAGGTAATCCGGAAAACCATCTTTAGGCGGCGATGCGGCGGGGTAGCCGGCGAGCGCTGCCTCTCTTACGTCGATGACGTAGCGAATCCTTCCCGACCCATCCCTAATTGCGGCGCCGAACGCCCGATCCTGTGCAGCTAGATCGGACGCCGTCATCGCTGTCTCCGGCAGAACCGCCGAAGATGTTGGTACTCGAGGTTCGGGCGGGGCACTCAGTACTTGCTGACCGCTTGCGCTGCTCATGACAGCAAAGATTGTTAGGCCGGCGATCGAGCGTGCGAACGGCGGCAACAGGCAGTTAAGAAGCGTGACCCGACGCAGAGAACCTCTGTTCATTGTGTTCTTTCGGATTTGTGACTTGATGGGACTGCCACTTGAAAGGTTGTCCCTTCAGAAGCGAAGCGCGCCCGTGGGCCAAACTTCGTAGCCCACCTATCCTGCAAACGCTTAGGCTGAGGTTGCACCATCGACACGACAAGTCAATGTGGCCGCGCATGGTCGGCACTCAACTTTCGCACCGGTGCCGAGGGGACCAACGCCGAAGGTGGCGTTTGCGATGCACTAGGGACAATACCCCCCCGTGCGGAGCAAAGTCATGACAAGCGTCAAATGCAGCGAATTTGACAGGGCGCCGGTATCAATTGGCCCCCTTCTCCTGCTATTGCCCGGCTGCGACTATGTCGCAGTTTCCGCACTTCGAGTTGCTGAGACGCAAACTCAGGTGCAATCGTGGCGGGCTGGCATCATGGTCTCGTCGGCTTAGACGATGCGTCCGTCGCCGATGCGTGGAACCTCGATCTAGCCCGCCGCGTCTTCCAGCAGCCGCACGAAGTGGCGCGTGAACGCCGGCGTGTCGAACAGCGGCAGGCTGCGGCGCCCACGCACGAGGTGATCCCGATAGTGCGCGAGCTGCGCACTATCCACGCAAAGTGCGCGCAGGCGCGCCGCATACGCCTCCAATGACTCGCACACCAGCTCCGGCAGCTCGACGGCATGGAGCAGGCTCGCGCCTACGCGTCCCGCGAAGGTCTCTCCCCGGCACGTGAGCATCGGCACGCCGCCGAACAACGCGTCGCTGCCCGTCGTGTGCGACCCGTAAGGCAGCACGTCGAGCGCCAGGTCGGCGCATTGCAGGCGCGCGAGGTGCGCCGCCTGCGAGACCATCGGCGCGAACACGATGCGTGCGGTGTCGACGCCGCACTGCGCCGCGAACGCCGCGAGGTTGCGCCGGGCGAGCGGATGCGGCACGTTGAGCCACAGCACGGCGTCGCCGTGCTCGCGCAACGCATCGATCCACGCGCGCACGAAGGGCTCGGTCAGCTTGTAGGTCTGGTTGAAGCAGGCGAGCACGAGGCCTTGCGCCGGGAGTCCCGCGTCCTCGCGGCGTGCGGCCGGCGGCAGTGTCCGCCTGTGATCGTTGACCTGGTAGCAGACGGGCAGGCGAAGCGGCGCTTCCGCGAACTCGTCGTCGGAGGGCGCGACGGTCGCGTCGACGATGGTGCCGTCCACTCCGTCGGTCGCGAGCGTGCCGGGAAAACCGAGGTAGTGGAGCTGCACCGGCGCAGGCCGCTCGCGCAGGATCGCGATCCTGGTGCCGCGCGTGTGGCCCTTGAGGTCGACGAGGACGTCGAGCGCATCCTTGCGGATGAGATCCGCCGCCTGCGTGTCAGGCAGGTCGCGCACGTCGCGCCAGTGGCCGAACGCCGCGCGCAGCCGCGCGCGCATCGGGCTGCCGTCATCGCGATCAGCGGCGTACGCGAACGTCTCGACGCGCGCCTTGTCGTGGCATTCGAAGAGACCGGCGGCAAGATGCGCGGTCGCGTGATCGTGGAAGTCCGTCGAGAGATAGCCCACGCGCATGCGCGTGCCCCGCTGCTTCACGTACGCCGGCGCGGCGGCGCCGGCGTACGTCGCGCGCGACCACGCCGAGATCGCGCTGCGCTGGCGGCGGGCATCGTCGATCAGCGCGACCGCGCTCATCGGCTCGCATGCGGCATCCTGCGAGCTGTGCAGCACCGCGAGCGAACGCGCGGCGTCGCGCCACGCGCACGCATAGCGCGCCGCCATCGCGTGCTTGGCCGCGACATCGGCGGCGCCCGGACGCAGCGCCGAAGCGCGCGCGAAGGCATTGACCGCGTGCGCGAGCCAGTCCTCGCCCTCCGCTGCGGTTGATCCGCGCGCCGCGTCGACGCGGCGCATCTCGGCTTCCATGCACGCGTTCCCGAGGGCGATCCAGGCGTCGGCATCTTCCGGCGCGAACTTCGCTGCCTGCGCGAACGCGGCGGCCGCCGGCTCCATCGCGCCGGCCGCACGCAGCTCGTGGCCGTACGCGAGGAGCGCGGAAGCAAGTCCGCGGCGTGCGTCCTGGTTGCCGGGCTCGCGCGCCAGCAGCTCGTGGAACTGCGCCGCCGCGCGCCGGGCCTCGCTCACCCCGGCGTCGTGCGAAGGAGCTCGCGCAGGTCGTGCGCGAACACGTCGGGACCCTGGCCGTGCCGCGCGTAGAGGCGCAGGCGGCCCTGCGGGTCGAAGATGAACACGCCCGCGGAATGGTCCATCGAGTACGTGGTGGGCGTCGGCCCGGGCTGCTTCTGGTAGATGACCTTGAATTCCTTGGCCACGCGCTCGGTCGAGGCGGCGTCCCCCGCGAGTCCGATGAAGCGCTTATCGAAGGCGGGCACGTACTCGCCTAGCATCGCCGGCGTGTCGCGCTCGGGATCCACGGTGATGAAGACCACTTGCACGCGGTCGGCATCGGCGCCCAGCAGCTTCATCGTCTCCGCGAGGGTCGACAGCGTCGTGGGGCACACGTCCGGGCATTGCGTGTAGCCGAAGAACACGACGACGGCCTTGCCGCGGAAGTCGGCGAGCGTGCGCGTCTTGCCCGACGCGTCAGGAAGCGCGAACTCGCGCCCGAACGACGAGCCCGTGACGTCGGACGACTTGAACTTGGGGCCTTCGGGAGAGCAGGCCGCGAGCGCCAGGAGGAGCAGCGCGGCGACGATGGGTCTCACGCCGGGACGGCTACCAGTAGTGATCCACCAGCAGCGCGGAGAAGAGAGCGGCGAGGTAGACGATCGAATACTTGAACGTGGCGCGCGCGAGGTCGTCGCTGTAGCGGAAGTAGAGCCGCAGCGCGTAGGCGAGGAACACGCCGCCCAGCGCGACCGCGCTTGCCAGGTAGAGGTAGCCGCTCATGCGCATCGCGAAAGGCATGAGCGAGACGGCCACCAGCGCGAACGTGTAGAGGACGATCTGCAGGCGCGTGTACTCGGGTCCGTGCGTGACCGGAAGCATGGGCAGGCCCGCCTTCGCATAGTCCTGCGTGCGGTACAGCGCGAGCGCCCAGAAGTGCGGTGGGGTCCACGCGAAGATGATGAGGAAGAGGAGCATCGCCTCCGGGCCGACGTCGTTGGCCACCGCGGCCCAGCCGAGCACCGGCGGCATCGCGCCCGAGGCCCCGCCGATGACGATGTTCTGCGGCGTCGCGGGCTTGAGCAGGATGGTGTAGATGATCGCGTAGCCCACGAAGGTCGCGAGGGTTAGCCACATCGTGAGGGGATTGACGAAGCGGAACAGGAGCCACAGGCCGAGGCCGCCGACCATGCCGGCGAATACCACGGTCTGCATCGACGTGATCTCGCCGCGCGGCAGCGGACGCGCGCGCGTGCGCTGCATGACGGCGTCGATCTTCTGCTCCACGAGGCAGTTGATCGCGGCCGCTGCGCCGGCCACGAGCGCGATGCCCAGAGTGGCCGCAAGCACCACGCCCGCAGGCGGGAACCCGGGGGCCGCGAGGAACATGCCGATCACCGCGCAGAAGACGATGAGCGAGACCACGCGCAGCTTGGCCAGCGCCAGGAACTGGCGCAGGCGGTTTTCGGCGAGGGCGAGCGCGGTCATCGTGGAAGGAAGGTCGTGTGGTGACTTGAACCGAACCCGGGATTTTACACCGATCGCGGCCTCAGCCGATGCGCGAGGCCTTGAGAAGGCGTTGGATGTCGCTTGCCATCTTCTTGATGTCGGGGTCGCGCGGCCATGCGAGCACCACGTTCCCGAGCGGATCCACGAGGTAGATGCGATCGGCGCCCGCGGGCCAGGACGCGAGCGATCCGCGCTGCACGGTAACGTCGGGATGCTCGGCGAGGCGCGCGGGACCGGGCGGGGCATCGTCGGTCACGAGCCACACCCGCGCCACGCGCTCCATCTCGCGGTTCTGCATGGTGCGCGCCTGGCGCGTCGCATAGAGCGCCGTTGCGCATGGCGCATCGCAGGCGGCCGGCGCCGCGATCACGAGCGCCCACCGTCCCTTGAAGGCGGCCAGCGCACCGCCGTCCGGTGGCGGACGCGTGGGCAGGAGCTCGCCGTAGTTGACCTGCTTGTCGCGGGGGAAGAGATAGTAGGCGGCGTACGACGCGATCACGGGCGCGACCGCCACCAGCGCGATGAGGATCAGCGTGCGCCGGCCCTTGCGCCGCTGCTCGGGTGCCGGCTCGGGCGCCGCTCGAGGATTCACTTCGGACGGCGCCACGTGAAGTATCCCCAGAGAAAGAGTGTCGTCGCGGCGAACGCGAACCACTGCAGCATGTAGCTCATGTGCTTCTCCGCCCCGAGGTCGGGCGCCGGCCGGTCGCGCACGAGGTCGTCGCCGGTGCCCGCGGGAAGCGTCTGCTCGACGAGCACCGGGAGCACGGTGAGGCCGGTGGCCGCCTGGTAGCGGGCGAGGTCGAGGTTCTGCCAGACGCGTCCCTTGACGCTGGCACCCGCGAGCTCGAGATAGGCGCCGGGCGGCTTGTTGATGCGCCCGGAAACCGTGACCTCGCCCGCGGGGGGCGGAACGTCGGGGACGTCGGCACGCGACGCGCCCGCGGGCACCCATCCGCGGTCGACGAGGACCACGCGGCCGTCGGACAACGCGAGCGGCGCGATCACGTCGTACCCCGCGCGCCCGTTGCGAATTCGGTTGTCGATCAGGATCTGGTGCGCGGCGTCGAACGTGCCGCTCGCGCGCACGGGACGGAACCGCCAGTCGTCCCACGCTGCGCTGCGCGGCATCTCCACCGGGCCGGCTTTCGAGGCCGCCTCGACCTGCGCCCGCAAGGCGAGCTTCTGCTCCATGCGTCCCCGCTGCCACAACCCGGCACTCACGCACACCGCGATCACGGCGATGGCCGCCAGGGTCGGCACCAGGGCGGGCC
>CAZIZD010000296.1:0-5933 GCA_964543615.1 uncultured Alcaligenaceae bacterium
GCTCGAAACGCATGTCCGTGTCGCCAACGCCTGAGGGCGTACTACGCAGGCTCGAATGGACGGTGATCCGCCGTCTGGACGGGCTCCTGCACGGCGATTACCGCACGCTGTTCCGCGGCTACGGGCTCGACCTCGCGGACCTGCGCGAGTACCAGCACAACGACGACGTCCGGCACATCGACTGGAACGTCACGGCACGCATGCAGACGCCCTACGTGCGCGAGTTCAACGAGGAGCGCGAGGTCGCGGCGTGGTTCCTGCTCGACCTCTCGCCTTCCGTGGACTTCGGCTCCGAGAGCGTGCGCAAGCGCGCCGTGTCGAGCGAGTTCGTCACGGTGCTCGCGCGGCTCCTCACGCGGCACGGCAATCGCGTAGGCGCGCTCTTCTACGGCGGTGACGTCGACGCCGTGATACCCACGCGCAGCGGACGCCGCCACGTGCTGCACATCCTGCACGAGATGATGAAGCGTCCCGTGCTCAACCAGTCGACGCCCACCGACCTAGACACGCTACTGCGAGCGGGATTCGACGTGGTCCGCCGCCGTTCCCTCGTGTTCGTCGTCTCCGACTTCATCAGCCGTCCCGGCTGGGCCGAGACGCTCGCGCACCTTGCGCAGCGGCACGAGGTCATCGCGGTGCGCGTCTACGACCCGCTCGAGCAGGAGATGCCGGACCTCGGCCTGCTCGTAATACAGGACGCCGAGACGGGCGAGCAGGTGTTCGTCGACACGCACGACAAGGGCTTCCGCAAGCGCTTCGCGGCACTCGCCGCCGAGCGCGAGGAGGAGCTGCGCACGGCCTTCCGCCGCGCGGGCGTGGACGCGCTGGAGCTTGCGACCGACGACGACCTCGTCGACGCGATCATGCGGTTCGCCGACCTGCGCAAGCGCCGCAGCCAGCTCGCGGCAGGGGGTGGCATGCCGCAGCACATGACGCGTGCCTGACGCCGTCGCATGAAGAACTTCCCCATCACCTTCCTGTGGCCGGATTTCCTCTGGCTGCTGCTGCTCGTACCGCTGCTGATCCTCGGCTACTGGCTGCTCCTGCGCCGCAAGAAGAAGGTGGCGGTGCGCTACGCGGCGCTCGCGATGGTGCGCGAAGCGCAGGGGGCGGGCCATCGCTTTCGCCGCCACATCCCGCCCACGCTGTTCCTGATCTCGATCGCGCTCATGATCGTCGCGGTGGCGCGGCCGCAGGCCGTGATGCTGCTGCCGTCGCAGCACGAGACGATCATCCTGGCGATGGACGTGTCGGGCAGCATGCGCGCGGCCGACGTCGAGCCCAATCGCCTTGCCGCAGCGCAGGCCGCGGCCAAGGCCTTCGTCAACGACCTGCCCGGCAACACGCGTGTCGGCGTGGTGTCCTTCGCGGGCACCGCTGCGGTGGTGCAACCCCCGACGAAGAACAAGGAAGACATCGTAGGCGCGATCGAGCGCTTCCAGCTCCAGCGCGGGACGGCGGTAGGCGCGGGCATCCTCGTCTCGCTGAAGCTCGTGTTCCCGGACGTCGAGTTCGACCTGCGCAACTTCAACCCGCGTCCGGACCAGGGTAAATCGGCCTCCCTCGACCGGCCGAAGGGGAAGGGCGACAAGGAGCCGGTGAAGCCGGTGCCGCCGGGCTCGTACAACGGCGCCGCGATCATCCTCCTCACCGACGGACAGACCACCGCCGGTCCCGATCCCATCGAGTCGGCGCGCATCGCCTCCGAGCGCGGCGTGCGCGTGTTCACCGTCGGCATCGGCACGGAGAAGGGCGAGATGATCGGTGCGGAAGGCTGGTCGATGCGCGTGCGCCTCGACGAGGCCTCGCTCAAGAAGATCGCCGACATCACGCAGGGCGAGTATTTCTACGCCGGAACGGCGGGCGACCTGCGCAAGGTCTACGACACGCTCAACTCGAAGCTGGTGTTCGAGCAGCGGCAGTCGGAGATCACCGCGCTGTTCGCGGCGGCTGCCGCGCTCTTCGCGGTGATGGCCGCGGCGCTCTCGATGCTCTGGTACGGCCGAATCGTGTAGCGGCGCGGCCGGCGCGATGCCGCACGAGCGACTTGCCGACGCTATCCGGGCGCGCGGATTCCGCCGCTGGTACGAGCGGCAACTCTACGAGAGCCACGCGCACCTCCTGACCGGCCTCTTGAGCCTCATCATGATGGCGATCGCGCTCGAAATGATCGAGTTCCGCAAGAGCGCGTCGCACCTCCTGCTGCTGGTCGCCATCGGCGTGGCGGGCTCGTGCCTGTGCGTCTTCGCGTGGCGAAGGTTCACGTTCCAGCTCTCCCTGGCCGAGTACCTGGCCGGGCACGCGACGTGCGCCGCGTGCCGATGCTATGGCCGCCTGGAAGTCCTGGGGGCGCACGCGGCCGACGACTCGCCTGCAGGATGCGTCCTTGAGGTGCGGTGCCGCCAGTGCGGCCACGAGTGGACGATCGACTAGCCTCCCGGCGCATAAGGCGGGACGCCACGCGCGGAGACCTATAATCGGCCGATGCGCCTCGCCTTAGCTGCAACTCTTGTCTTTTCGCTCTTCGCCTCCTCTGCACCCGCGGCGATTCCCGCAACCGAGCAGGCCGTCGCGGTCGAGTACTACCACGCCGCGCTCGACCACTACTTCATCACCGCCGAGCCCAAGGAGATCGCCGATCTCGACACGGGCGTGCACGTGGGATGGGCGCGCACGGGATATCGCTTCGCGGTGATGAAGGCGGGCAGCGCGTTTCCGGGCACTTCGCCCGTGTGCCGCTTCTACAGCTTTACGCTCGACACGCACTTCTACTCGGCCAAGCCCTCGGAGTGCGAGGACGTGCGCGTGAAGTTTCCACAGACGTGGACGTTCGAGGCGAGCGAGGTCTATCGCGCCTTCCTGGTGGACCCGGCGAGCGGCGCCTGCCCGAGCGACACGCAGCCCGTCTATCGTCTGTACAACAACCGGCCTGATGCCAACCACCGATACACGGACCAGCTCGGCGTGTTCGTGTACATGAAGGGCAAGGGCTATATCCCCGAGGGGGACGGCAGCCCGTCGCTGCCGGTGGCCTTCTGCACGCCTTCGGGTAGCGACGCCGTGCCGCTGCCGCCGGCTGGCGCGCCGGTGTGCGTCATCGCCGCGAGCCCGACATCGCCCGCTCCGGGAGCGACCCTCACGCTCACGGCGAACTGCGCGAATACGCCTACTTCGTTCCTGTGGACCGGATGCACGAGCACCCAGGCCACCTGCACGACGACGCGATCGACTGCGGGGACTTCGACGTACGGCCTCTATACGGCGAACGCGTCAGGCCCGGGCGCACCCGCGATCGTGTCGATCGATTGGGCTACGCAAGGCCCGCCGCCCCCGCCCAGCGGCACCATCCCCTATTGCTCGATCACGCCTTCGTCGAAGTTTCCCGCGGTCGGCTCGCCCGTCACGCTCAATGCGGCATGTACGCCGGCGGCCACGTCCCTGCAATGGCAGCAGTGCGACGCGGGTCTCGGCAACTGCTCGGCCCTTGCCTCGTGCGGCACGACGTCGGGGAGTTGCGTGGTGACGTTCAACGCCGCCGCGCTGGTGCGCTACATCGTGACGCCTTCGAATGCGTACGGCACCGGACCCTGGGTCGAGACCGGCGTGGAATGGCAGAACAGCGCCGCTTTCGGAGGGTTCTGCGGCAACTACGCGCGCGTCAAGATGATCGCGATCCCATGGGGCAACACGGCGCGCTTCAACACGCAGGACTACGGCGGCTTCACGCCGGAGACCGTGTTCGTCGTGCAGATGACCGTGCCCGCGTCGCCCGCATCCTATGCGGCCGGCGGCTACTCGAGCTTCGCGGAGTACAACGGGCCGCCCACGCTGCGCGCCATGACGCTCTCCAACGCGCCCTGCGACTTTCGTGCGACCGATGCCACCGGCGCTAACGGACCGTTCGTCGAAACGCAGGGCACCGCGACGCTCATCAACTGGAACGTCGGCGCGCCGCCCGTGGGCCTGGTCCCCGGGCGCACGTACTACTTCAACGCGCGCAACCTGGGCTGTAGTCAGGAGAGCTGCGAGGCGACCACGTCGACGATCTGGCCGCACTGACGGCGCCGCGACGAGTGTCAGTCGAGGGCGCCGTCGCTTGTAGAGGAGGCGTCGAGCGTCGTGTACGGCTGCGCTGCAGTGATAGCCACGGCATCGAGCGCATAGTCGAGCAGCATGCGCCGCACCGTGATGCGCGCGGAGTCGATGCCGTAGTGCGCACTTTGTGCAGCGAGATCCGAAGCGGCGACTTCGACTTCGTCGGAGCATCGCCTCAGCGCGACCTCCGCAATCTGCCCGGCGCTGACCGTGACGGGGAGCAGCGGATCGACCATGCGAGTGTGCACACAGCGCATCGCGGACGCAGCCGAGACGGCCGGGTCACCCGCCTGCGCGAGCGCGGATGCAAGCGCGAGTGCAAGTGCGAGAGGCAGTGACCGTGGCATCCTTCCACTGTGACGCGGTCATCGCAGCCGTTCCATCGGTGGCGACGCCGATCGCAAGTCGGCGCTTCGCCTACGCCTTTGCGCCGTCCCCTGTCGTCTTCTGCCTGGGCCTTCGCTCGCGCGTGCCGCTGACGCGGAGGTAATAAACGAACGTGGCGGCAAACGCGATCGCGAGGCCCACGCTCGCGGCGCCCCAGAAGCCTTTCACGCCGTAGGGTCCGCGCAGGCCCAGGGCGGGGATGTCGAGCGCGTCGGTGAGGCCCGCGACGTAGCCGCCCGCGAGCCCCACGCCCCACAGGCTCAGCGCGCTGATGATCATCGGCACCACGGCACGCTTGTAGCCGCGCAGGGCACTCACGGCGACGACTTGCAGCGCGTCGAACACGTGGTAGACCGCTACCAGCACGAGCACGCCCACGGCGAGCGCGCGCACCGCGCCATCCTCGGTGTAGATCGCCGCAAGCGCCGCCGCCCCGAGCACCAGCGCCGCCGACGTGATCCCGGCCAGGATTCCCGCGAGCCCGATGCCGGTGATGCCGAGGGTGCGCGCAACGTCGAGCTTGCGCGCGCCGACGGCCTGCGCAACGAGCACGCCCACGCCGTTGCCAAGCGCGAGCGGCAGCATGTACATCACCGCCGCGATATTGGCGGCGATCTGGTGCGCGGCAGAGTGCACCGCGCCCAAGCGTGCGACGAAGAGCGCGATGAAGGTGAAGGCCGTCACGTCGATGAAGAACGTGAGTCCGATGGGAACGCCGAGCGCCACGAGGTGGCGCAGGTCGCGCAGCCGCGGCCACGACCAGCGCGCGAACACGCCGTAGCGTGAGTATCGCGGCGACCTGGCGCACCACGTCCATGCCGCGATGCAGATGAGCCAGTTGACGATGGCCGTCGCGAGCGCGCATCCGGTGGCGCCGAGCTCGGGCGCGCCGGCGCGCCCGAACACGAACGCGAACGTGAGCGGGATCTTGAGCGCGAGCCCGGCGAGATTGAGCGCCATCATCACGCGAGGCAGCGACAGTCCCGTCGTGTAGCTCGCGAACAGCCGGAAAGCGAGTCCGGCGGGCGCGCCCCACGCCGCGACCGCGAGGTAGGCGCGAACCTTCTGCTCGACTTGCGGCTCGGGACGGCTCAGCGCGAGCAGCGGCTCGGGATACGCGAACACGATCACGTCGCCGCGCTCGGGCGGCATGCGCGACCAGATGCGCTTCTTCGTCCACGGGATCGCAGGCCCGTAGGTGAACTTGTTCACGAAGATGTGATCACCCACCTGCAGCGTGGGGATCATCGAGCCGCTCGGGATCTTGAAGGCCTCGACCACGAACGCACGGAGCGCCATCGCCACCGCGATCGCGACGAGGATCGACTCGGCGTACTCGCGGACCTCGCTCTTGCGCCAGCGCCCGAGGCGGATGTCGACCTCGCCGTCGGCCTTCACGAGCGCATCGACGAAACCCTCTTCGTCGAACGGCTCGCGCTCCATCGCATCGG
>CAZIZD010000297.1:0-5899 GCA_964543615.1 uncultured Alcaligenaceae bacterium
CAATGGTCACCATGGCGGGCGTATCCATCAGTCCGTGCGGCGCACGCGGGCGCCGTGAGCTATCTCAAGCTCTGGGGCGTCGTGGCCGGGGGCTGGCAGATGGGCCGTGCCGCGCTCGTCGCGGCCGACAAGCTCGCGTCAGGCGAGGGCGACGCGCAGTTCCATCACGCCAAGATCGCGACCGCCCGCTACTACGCAGACGCCTTGCTTCCGCAAGCGTCGGCCCTCTCGCACACCATCGTGCACGGCGGCGAGAGCGCCCTCGCGCTCGCGGCGGAAGCGTTCTAGCCGCTGCAGTGTCGGCAGGCGACAGGGAACGCGCGCGCCGCGCGCGTGTCCCACCCTGCATGACATTCCTGCGCACCTTCGCGGCGTCGCTCGTCCTGCTGGCGGCAGGACACGCCGCCGCGCAGGCGGACACGGTCGTTCCGCCGCTGCCCCCGGTCGGTCCCTACGCCGTCGGGTGCAGCAATCTCGAGCAGGATTTCACGCGCGTGCAACCGGGCGAGCCGGTCGAGGCGTACTGGGAGGGCCTGCCGCGCGGCAACACACCGCGGTTCGTCACGGACCTGCTGGTCGATCCGTCGCGCTCGTTCGCCTACCAGACGACGTTCCCCAACGATGCAAGCGTGTTCGGGTCGTTCGCGGGCCGCACGATGCCGTACGTGCTGGTGATCTGCTATCCGACCGACTCCGCCAATCCGCGGGCCGACTATCCGCTGCCGACCGGCAACGCGATTCCGCGCATGCAGCGCGGCGGGGAGGCGCCGATCTTCGCGGCGCCGGGACGCTGGCCCGTGCTGCTGTACTCCCACGGGCTCTCGGGCAGTCCCATCTCCGGCGATTACATCAAGTCGCTCGCGCAGTTCGCGACGTACGGCTACGTCACCGTCGGCGTGTTCCACGGCGACCTGCGCTTCGCGGATCTCGACCTCGGCGGCTTCGACGATTACCTCTACGCGCTCCTGCACGTCCGCGACTTCATCGCGATGCAGGCGGTGCGGCCGCTCTCGCTCACGGTGGCGCTCGATGTCGTGCTCGCGCATCCGGACTATCGCGATCACGTCGATCCGTCGAACGTGGTGGGCTTCGGCGCGAGCCTCGGAGGCGAATCGCTGCTGCTCCTTGCGGGCGCAAAGCTCACGACCTCACTCGGGCTGTCGTCGACGCGGATCGTCGAGGACAAACGGCTCAAGGCCGCGGTGGGGTACGTCCCGTACTTCGGCGTGGACGTCTATCCTGCGTTCGGACGCGACCAGCAGGGCCTGGACGGCATCGCGCTGCCTTATCTCGCGATCAGCGGCACGGCCGACACCACCGCACCCATCGGACCGGTCGAAGAGGGCATGCGCCGGCTCACGGGCACGCGGCAACTGGTCGCGTTCACGGGGCTCACCCACGGCTACGACGCGCGCTACGCGAGCGACCTCGACACGTGGATGTTCACGTTTCTCGCGGGGCAGACGACGCACGGCCCGCCGACCCGCGCAACGAGTGCGCGGATGACGTCGGTGGCGGGCGGGATGGAGGACATCCAGCGCCTCGACTACATGGTGCCGCGTGCACCCGACACGCCGGACGAAGCGATCGCGATCGAGTACTACAACGGCGCGCTCGCGCACTATTTCGTGACCGCGGAGCCAGCCGAGGCGGCGATGCTGGACGCGGGCGTCCTCGTCCCGGGATGGAAGCGCACGGGCATGGCGTTCAAGGTGCGTCCGGCCGGGTCGCCCTTCGGTCTTGCGGCGTGCCGCTTCTTCGGCACGCCGCCGCTCGGGCCCAATTCGCACTTCTACACGATCGACGCGGCCGAGTGCGCGAAGGTCAAGGCCAATCCGCTGTGGACCTACGAGGGTCTCGCCTTCAACGCCGACCCGCTCGCGGCGCTCGACTGTCCATCCGATCGCATCCCCGTCATGCGGCTGTACAACAACGGCATGGGCGGGCAGGCGAACCACCGGTACACCACGAGCCGCAGCGAGATGCGCGCGATGAGCGGGCGCGGATGGATCGTAGAGGGCTACGTGTTCTGCGGGATTCCCTGAGCGGGAATCGTCGTCACGCCGTGCTGCGCGAACGAGAGGCCCACGCGTGTGCCGGGCGCGAGCGGCGCATCGACCGCTCCCGACACCGCGAAGAGTTCGCCCGCGTCGGTGTCGATGGTGTACTCCATGACGTTGCCGAGATAGGCCGCCTTGCGGATGGTGCCGGATAGCGGCGCGCTGCCCTCGGGGCCGATCAGGATGGCCTCGGGACGGATCGAAAGCACCACGTCGCCGTCGGGCAGCCCGTGATGCGGCAGCGGCAATCGCGTGCTGTCGCCAAGCAAGACATCGGCGAGGACGCCGTCCCGGCGAACGAGCGTGGCGCGGACGCGATTGGCGTCGCCCATGAAGCCCGCCACGAACGCATCGCGCGGACGCTCGTAGAGATCGCGCGGCGCGCCTTCCTGCGCGATCGCGCCCTGGTTCATCACCACGATGCGGTCGGACACGGCCATGGCCTCCGACTGGTCGTGCGTCACATAGACCACGGTGAGCCCGAGCCGCTGCTGCAAGTCCCGGATCTCCTCGCGCATCTGGCGCCGCAGCCGTGCGTCGAGATTGGACAAGGGCTCGTCGAACAGCAGCACCGACGGCTCGAGGACGAGCGCGCGCGCGAGCGCGACCCGCTGCTGCTGTCCACCGGAGAGCTCGGCCGGCAGGCGCGCGTCGAAGCCGCCGAGGCCGACGCTCGCCAGGGTTTCCTGCGCGCGCGCCGCGGCATCGCGTCGGGGTACGCCCGCGACGTCGAGGCCGTAGCGCACGTTCTCGAGCACGCTCATGTGCGGGAACAGCGCGTAGCTCTGGAACACCATCGACACGTCGCGTTCGGCCGCGGGCACGCTCGACACGTCCCGGCCGCCGATGCGGATCGTGCCGGACGTGGGCAGTTCGAGTCCGGCGATGAGCCGCAACGTGGTGGTCTTGCCGCAGCCCGACGGGCCGAGCAGCGTGGTGAGCGTGCCGGCCGGCATCGTGAACGAGATGTCGCGCACGGCCGCGACGTCGCCGTAACGCTTGACCACACCGGCGAACTCGATCGAGGCGGCGGTCATTGCGTTGCCCGTTGCCGCACGATGGTCATGCCGCGCTTCCGGTCAGGGCCAGCGATCCTCCCGACCGGCGGCCCAGCTTGCGCTCGCCGACTGCAAGCTGGATGAGACCGATCACCGCGAGCATCAGCACGATCAGCACCGAGCTGTAGGCAATGGCGATCCCGTAGTCGCCATTGACGACGCGATTGATGATGTAGGTGGTGGCCCATTCGTACTGCGCCGAGATGAGGAAGATCACGGCGGACACGGTGGTCATGGCACGCACGAAGCTGTAGACGAGCGCCGCGACGACGGCGGGCTTGAGCAGCGGCAGGAGCACCAGGCGCAGCGTCGTGAGCCCGCGAGCACCGAGCGTGGACGAGGCCTCGTCGAGGCTCTTGTCGATCTGCGCCGTCGACGCCATGCCGGCGCGCACGCCGACCGGCATGTTGCGGAACACGTTGCAGGCGACGAGGATGATCGCCGTCCCGGTGATCTCGATCGGCGGCACGTTGAAGGCGAGGATGTACGACACGCCGATGACCGTGCCGGGGATTGCGAACGACAGCATCGTGCCGAACTCGAAGGCGGCCTGTCCCGCGAACCGCTGCCGCGTGAGGAGGTACGCCGTGAGGATGCCGAGCACCGCGGTGATGGGCGCCGCGATGGCGGACAGCGTGAGCGTCGTCCAGAAGGAGTTCCACGCCGCTCCGGCCCAGATGATGCCGTTCGGACCCCACTCCACGCCGAACGCCTTCACATAGTGCCGAAGCGTGGGCGTGTAGTCGCGTCCCCAGTTCTCGACGAAGCCGCCTGCGAGCGCCATCGCATAGAGAACGACGGTCATGACAACCCACGGCACCACTACCGTGTAGCACGCGGCCTGCACGCCGCGCGGAAGCTCGATGGGCAGCCCGGCGTCGCCCTTGCCCGCGACCGCGGTGTACAGGCGCCCCGCCAGCACGCGCCGCTGCACGAAGAACGCGGCGAGCGCGAGTCCGAGCAGCACGATGCCGAGCGTCGCGGCGCGTCCCTGGTCGAGCTGCGCGCCGACCACCGAGAAGAAGATCTCCGTCGACAGCACGCCGAAGTTGCCGCCTAGAAGGATGGGATTGCCGAAGTCCGCGATCGACTCGATGAAGCTGATGAGGAACGCGTTGGCGAGTCCCGGCCGCATGAGCGGCAGCGAGACGTCGGCGAATGTGCGCCAGCGGTCCGCGCGCAGCGTTTGCGCGGCTTCCTCGAGCGTGGGGGACACGCCTTCGACGACGCCGATGAGCACGAGGAACGCGATGGGCGTGAACGCGAACACCTGCGCGACGAGGATGCCCTGCATCCCGTAGATCCAGCGCGTGGGCGTGAGGCCGAAGGCCCACTCGAGCGCCTGGTTGACGAGGCCCGAGCGCCCGAAGAGCAGGATGAGCCCGAGGCCGATCACGAATGGGGGCGTGATGATGGGCAGGATGGAAAGCGCACGCAGGGCGCGCTTGCCGCGCATGCGCGAGCGCGCGACGAGCAAGGCGAACGCGAGCCCGAGCAGCGTGCAGCAAATGCCGCAGAGTGTCGCGAGCAGCATCGTGTTCCACGCGACGCCGCAGCGCGTGCCGCCCGCGAGGCACGCAAGGCTCCAGATGCGCGGGCTGGCGAGGCGGTCCGCGAATGCCGACGGGGCGAACGCGCCCGACCCGTCCTCCAGGGCCTGGAGCAGGATCTTGGCGACCGGATAGAACGTGAAGAGCGCGACCAGCGCGGTCACGGCGACGACACTGCACGCGACGAAAGCGTCGCCCTTGAAGCGGCCGCGGCGCGCGAGCCCGTGACCGAAGAGCATCGCGAAGGCCGCCGCGACGAGCATCGCGCCGAAGCCCATCCCCGGCTGCGTCCGGGGTCCGGCGGCGAAGCCTTGCGCCAGCACGTACGCGAGTCCGAGCGCCGGAACGACGAGCAACGGCATCGCGTGGCGCTTGGGCAAAACGAATGCCGATGCGACGAGGGCTGCGGCGACGGGCAGGAGCCACCATCGGCCGTGCAGCATCGCTTGCAGCAACGCAGGCGCGCTGTCCTTGCCGGTCCAATCGCGCAGCCACGCGAGGCCGAGCACGGAATCGTCGAGGGCGTACCACGGAAAGACGGCGAAGCCCAGGGCCCCGACGGCAAGCCACGAGCCCGCGCTGCCGAGGCGGATCATGCGCACGACGGCCTACTTGCCGGCGTTCACTTCCTTCTCCCACCGTTCGAGCAGCCGCTTGCGCGTGTCGCTCGAGCCGTACTTCGCGAAGTCGTAGCTGATGACCTTGATGTCGGTCAGCTTGGGCACCTGCGGCGGCAGCGGCACGCTCTTGTTGGTCGGGATCGCGAACTCCTTCACGTCGAGCCCGATCTTCTGCGCTTCCGGCGTCAGTGCCCAGTCGTAGAACTTCTTCGCGGCATCGAGGTTGCGCGCGCCCTTGACGATCGCCATCGAGCCGATCTCGTAGCCCACGCCTTCGCAGGGGAGGATCGGCAGCACGGGGAATCCGCGGACGATCTCGTTGATCACGCCGTGTAGCACGGTGCTGCCGACGTACACCTCGCCGCGCGTCACCGCGGTCATGGGCCCGATGCCCGAGCGCGCGTAGCTCGTCACGTTGCGGTTGAGCTCGACCATGAACTTGAACGCTTCCTCCTCGCCCATCACCTGCACGAGCGTCGCGAGCATGAGGTACGCAGTGCCCGACGAGTTGGGATTGCCGAGCATGACCTCGCCCTTCAGCGCCGGGTTCGTGAGGTCCTTCCAGCACTTGGGGACGGGGAGCTTCTTCTTCTCGCCGATCTCGGTGTTGT
>CAZIZD010000298.1:0-5476 GCA_964543615.1 uncultured Alcaligenaceae bacterium
ACCTGCGTGACGAGCACGGCGCCGTGGCTCATCGCGACCGTGCGTCCGCCGGGAAGCGCGAAGCCCGCGTCGTTCATGTACGGCAGGTTGTAGCCACCGAGGAACAGCGTGGTGAACAGCGCCGCGATGATCGCGATCTCGATGAACTCCGCGAACATGAAGAGGCCCATCTTCATTGCGCTGTACTCGGTGAAGTAGCCGGCGATGAGCTCCGACTCGGCTTCCGGCAGATCGAACGGGATGCGCTTGTTCTCGGCGATCGCCGCCGTCAGGAACAGGAGAGCGGCGAACGGCTGGTAGAAGAGCCCCCATGCCGGCAGCGCGCCGAAGATCAGGCCCGACTGCTGCTCCGTGATGCTGCGCAGGTCCACCGTGCCGTAGATGAGGATGAGCCCGAGCACGGTAAGGCCCATCACGAGCTCGTAGCTGATCATCTGCGAGCCCGCGCGCAGCGCGCCCAGCAGCGAGAACTTGTTGTCCGACGACCACCCGGCCAGCATCGCCCCGATGATCGAGATGCCGCCGAAGGCGAAGACGACGAGAAGGCCGGCGTCGAGCGAGGCGATCTGCAGGGGGTAGGTACGGTCGCCGAACCATTCGGCAACGACCGGGATCGCGGAGAAGAGCTCGGCCGGCCGCAGCGTGCCCCCGAAGGGGATGACCGCGAAGACCAGCAGCACCGGCGCGAACGCGACCCACGGCGCGATCGCGTAGGCGAAGCCGTCGTAGGTCTTGGGATGCCAGTCCTCTTTGAGCAGCATTTTCATCCCGTCGGCCAGGCCGTGGAAAAGGCCCCACCACACGAGCTTCACGTTCGTGCCCGGGATGCACACGTACGCGCGATTGGCGCCGATGCGGTCGGACATGATGGCGCCCTGCTTGCGCTCGACCCACGTGAGCACGAGGCCGAACGTCATCAGTACGCCGATGGCGTAGCTGATGAACACGATCGAGACGACCAGGTCCTGGATCATGCGGGCACTCCCACGCGGCCCGCGAGGAGCGGGAACAGCGCCTGCGCGTCGGCCACGCCGGGGGCCGAGGGGAAGCAGCGCTCGAATGCGCTCACCGTGCCCTCGAAGTTGGTGTAATGCCCGCTGCGCTCGGTCTGGATGCTCACGGGCAGGAACACGCGCGCCGACGAGGCGTCGCTGCCCGCGTAGCTGCCGAGGCGGATGACGGCGGCGGAGGCGGGGATCTTCGCCGCGTCGACACCCTCGCCCCACACGAGCACGACGTCGGCATCGCCGAACTCGCCGTCCCATGCCGGGAAGTGCGCGAGCGCGCCCGTGGTGTTGGGATACTTGTCGGCACGGATGAGGAGCGCGTCCTCGATGACCTCGCCCGGCTTGGCCGCGCGGTCCTGCTTGACGAAGGCGCGCATGCGGCTGCCGAAGGCTGCGGCGAACGCCGCCAGCTCCTCGTTGCTGCCCCAGCTCGAGACCAGCGCCAGCGGACGCCGGGCCGACGCGATGAGGTCGCGCGCCGCGCCCATGGCGGCCTCGAGGGTGGCGGGCTCGCCGCGCAGCATCGCGGCCTGCGCGCGCGGACGCTCGAGGATGGCCCCCAGGTCGCGCGCCTTGTTGCAGATCCAGGGCCCGTTGACCGCGGGATTGGGCAGCGGCGTGATGCGCTCGATGCGCGTGTTCTTCGCGGGGTCGAGCGCGTTGAGCTTCCACTCGGGCTTGCGGTGCCACAGTTGTATCGTGCAACCGCGGGAGCACCCCGGGCACACCGAAGGGGTGGCCTTGAGGTACCACACGCGCGAGTGGTGGACGAACGCGCGCGGCAGCAGCGCCCCGACCGGGCACAGGTCGACGACGTTGTCGGAATATGGGTCGTGCTCGAGGGCGCCGTCCTCGGCCGCGCGGACGAGCGAATGATCGCCGCGGTCCTCGATGCCCAGGGCGTTGGTCTTGCTGATCTCGCGCGTGAAGCGCACGCAGCGCGAGCACAGGATGCACCGCTCGTTGTCGAGCACGATGCGCGTCGAGAGCGGGTAGAGCTTGGTCGAGCGGACCTTGGGCTCGAGCGAGGCCGACGCCTTGCCGTGGTGCTTGTAGTGGTAGTCCTGCAGCGTGCACTCGCCCGCCTTGTCGCAGATGCCGCAGTCGACCGGATGGTTGAGGAGCGTGAGCTCGAGCATCGAGGCGCGGTGCTCGCGCACGAGGTCCGAGTCGGTAAGCACGCGCAGGCCTTCCGTCACCGGCATGTTGCACGCGATCTCGACCCAGCTGCGTCCTTCCACCTGCACCACGCACACGCGGCAGCTGCCGGCGATGGAGAGCGCAGGGTGGTAGCAGAAGTAGGGCAGGTCGCAGCCCGCGGCGAGCGCGGCCTCGAGCACCGTCTGGCCCTTGTCCGCCTGGATCTCGCGGCCGTCTACGAAGATGGTCGGCATTCGAGGTTCCCGTCGCAGAGCGAGCGCTTGTGCTCGATCCAGTAGTCGAATTCGTGGCGATACTTGGCGAGGATCCCGACCGTGGCGTATCCCGCCGCGTCGCCCATGCCGCAGATCGTGGTGCCGTCGTTCATGCGCGATATGCGCAGGAGCTGATCCAGGTCGTCCTTGCGCCCCTGGCCCGCGACGATGCGGTCGATGATGCGGTGCATCCAGCCCATACCCTCGCGGCATGGCGTGCATTGCCCGCAGGATTCGTGGTGGTAGAAGCGCAGCATCACTTGCAGCAGGCGCACCATGCACGTCCCCTCGGCGATGGCCACCATGCCGCCCGACCCCATCGACGATCCCGCGGCTTCGACCGACTCGCTGTCGAGCGTGAGGTTCTCGATCTCCGCGCCCGTGAGCACCTTGGTGGAGATGCCGCCCGGGATGATGCACTTGAGCTTGGTCCCGTGCATCATGCCGCCGCAGTCCTCGTCGATGAACTTGCGCCAGGGATAGCCGATCTCGATCTCGTACACGCCCGGCCGCTCGACGTGGCCGGAGATCGAGATGAGGCGCGTGCCCGGGTTCTTCGGCGTGCCGTACTGGCGAAAGGCGTCGGCGCCGTCGCGCAGAATGCCGACGAGGTTGGAGAGCGTCTCGACGTTGTTGACCACCGTCGGCCGCTGGTACAGGCCCTTCACCGTAAGGCGCGGCGGGCGGTTGCGCGGGTAGCCGCGCTTGCCCTCGAGCGACGTGAGAAGCCCCGACGCCTCGCCGCAGACGTACGACCCGGCGCCGCGGTGCGCGATGATGTCGCATGCGAAGTCGCTGCCGAAGAGCGGCGCGTCGAGCAGGCCCGCGGCGCGCGCCTCCTCGATGGCGCCTGCGAGCCGGCGATAGGGCAGGTCGAATTCGCCGCGGATGTACACGAACGCGTGGCGGACTTCGAGCGCGTAGGCGGCGATCAGCATCGATTCCAGCAGCAGGTGCGGCGCGTGCTCGATGATCCAGCGATCCTTGAACGTCCCGGGCTCGCCCTCGTCGCAATTGGCGCACAGGTAGTGCGGCTGCCCGTCGGCCAGGTGCACGACGGACCACTTGCGTCCCGCGGGGAAGGCGGCACCGCCGCGCCCCTGCAGGCCCGACGCGGTCACTTCCTTGGTGACGTCGCCCGCCTTCATCGTGCGCACGACCTTCTCGATGGTCTGGTAGCCGCCGCGCGCGCGATAGTCGGCGAGCGTGTGCGACGTCGGCGTGACGGGGAACGTCATGATGAGCTTGCGGCCGGCAGGACGGAGCTCGCTGCTCATTCGAGCTCCGACAGAAGCTTGTCGAGTGAGTCGATGCTCACGTTCTCGCGATAGGTGTCGTTGATCATCATCGCGGGCGCCGTGCCGCACGACCCCAGGCACTCCACCGTCGACAGCGTGAAGCGTCCGTCGGGCGTGGTCTCGCCCACGCCGATGCCGAGCTTCCTGCTGCAGGCGCCGATGACGCGCTCCGCGCCGCGCATGCTGCACGAGACGTTCTGGCAGAACTGCAGGTGCCAGCGGCCGATAGGCTCGCGGTGGTATTGCGAGTAGTACGAGAGGACTTCCTCGATCTGGATGCGCGGCACGCCGAGCGTGGTCGCGAGCGCGCCCACGTCCTCGTCCGCGACGTAGCCCCGGATCTCCTGGATGCGGCGCAGGCACGGCAGCACGAGCGACGATTCGAAGCCTGCGGGATAGCGCTTGCGCAGGGCCTCGATCTCCTCCGCGGGGATCGGCAGGGCATTCACGCCCGGGGGGCCTTTGGTCAGGTCAGCGGTCACATTCCCCCCCGATCATGTTGACCGAGCCGAAGGTCGGGATGATGTCCGCGAGCTGGTAGTTTTCGAGGAGCCTGTGCAGCCCGCCCATGTGCACGTAGCTCGGGCTCCTCACGTGCACCTTGTACGGCGTGCCGCTGCCGTCGCTCACGAGGTAGAAGCCGAGCTCGCCGTTGGGCGCCTCGTGCGCGACGTAGACCTCGCCCGCCGGCACCTGCGGTCCGTCCGTCACCAGCTTGAAGTGGTTGATGAGGGACTCGATCTCGCGATACACGAGCGCCTTGTCCGGGAACGTGCAGCGGCGGTCGTCGACACAGATCGGGCCCGGACGCAGCTTGCCCACGACCTGGTGGATCATGCGAATGGATTCGTCCATCTCGCGCATGCGCACGTAGTACCGGTCGTAGTTGTCGCCGTTGATGCCCACCGGGACGTCGAACTCGAGCTCGCCGTACGCGAGGTAGGGCGCATCCCTGCGCAGGTCCACCGGGGCGCCGGTCGAGCGGAGGATCGGGCCGGTGAAACCCCAGTGCAGCGCGTCCGCGGTGCTGATCGCGCCTACGTCGCGGGTGCGGTCGATGAAGATGCGGTTGCGGTCCATGAGCCCGTGGATGCGGCCGGTGAACTCTTCGTACTCCACGAGGATCTGGTCGAGGCGCACGAGCCAGCCCTCGGGCAGGTCGCGAGCGAGCCCGCCGATGCGTCCGTAGCTGTACGTCACGCGCGCGCCGGTGAGAGCCGCCAGGTGCTCGTACATGTGGTCGCGCAGCATCACGAGGTACAGGAACGCCGTCATCGCGCCCAGTTCCATGAGCGATGCCGCGATGCAGGTCAGGTGATCGCAGATGCGCGAGTACTCGGACAGCAGCGTGCGCAGGTAGCGGCAGCGCGGCGTGATCTCGACGCCCATGAGCGTCTCGACGGCGTCGCAATAGGCGAAGTCGTTGATCAGCGCCGAGCAGTAGTTGAGGCGGTCGACGTACGGAATGAGGTTGTGCCAGGTGTGCGACTCGCACTCCTTCTCGAAGCCGCGATGCAGGTAGCCGCAGTGGACGTCGACGCGCTTCACCTTCTCGCCGTCGAGCGCCGCGATGACCTGCAGCGTGCCGTGCGTCGCGGGATGCGACGGCCCGATGTTGACGACGACCGCGTCCTCGCTCTCGGCGTCGAAGATGGCGCGGACGGGCGTGGGAAGCGGGGCGTCGAGCGGGGTCATTGCGCGGTCTCCGGTTTCTGACCGGGCAGGTAGGGAACGAGCGGCTGCTCCCGCTCCTTCG
>CAZIZD010000298.1:5486-5859 GCA_964543615.1 uncultured Alcaligenaceae bacterium
GAGGAGGATGGGCCGCAGGTCGGCGTTGCCGCGGAAGCGGATCCCGTACATGTCGTGGCACTCGCGCTCGAGGAAGCCGGCGGCGCCGAAGAGCCCGGTGAGCGAGGCGGCTTCCGGCGCGTCCTCGGCGATGCCGGTCTTCATGCGGACGCGCACCGCGCGGGCGGTCGAGTAGAAGTGCCAGACCACGTCGAACCGGGGGCTGCGCGCCGGCCAGTCGATCGCGGTGACGTCGAGCAGGAGGTCGAAGCCGTGGGCGTCGCGCAGCTTGCCGGCGATGGCGAGCACGTCGTCCGGCTCCACCACGAGCACGACCATGCCGTGCGCGATGGAGGCCTGCGCGACGTCCGCGAAGGCGTCGCGCAGCGTGGCG
>CAZIZD010000299.1:0-5812 GCA_964543615.1 uncultured Alcaligenaceae bacterium
ATCGCCGGATGGCGTGACGAGCTTCCACGAGGGGCTCATGACTTCCACGATCGACCAGCTCGGCTCGGCGGGAATCGTGTTCCGGTGGAACAACGAGACGCCGCCGGCACCATAGAATCACAGGTGCACCGCGCGAGATCCTTCGAGGCGAAGGCGGGGCTTGCACGGTGAGGCGACGAGGCCGGGGCAACGTGCTCCGGCCTCAATCCGAACACGCGAGGACGAACATGAGCTGCGGCAAAGGCGAGAAGATGGACGGTCGTGGTCGTTGCAGGAACTACGACAAGGAATACGCGCGCGACCACGCCTCCCACCGCGCCATCGAGCAGCGCTCCGAGCGCAACCAGGCGCGCGCGCGCGAAATGGCGAAGGGCACCGTGCACAAGGGCGACGGCAAGGAAGTCGACCACATCCAGCCCTTGTCGAAAGGCGGCTCGAACTCGGACGCGAACACGCGCGTCGTCTCGCGGCACTTCAACCGCGTCAAGGGCGACAAGACGTGACCCTCACCGCGCGCAACGTCCTCAACATCGTCGGCGACGACATCTCGAAGAGCGTTCTCGCGGCCTTCGGCGCGCAGCTCTACCAGCCGCCCACGCCGACGCTCACCGCGCTCGCAGCGAACGGCGTGCGCTTCCAGAACTTCACCGTCACGCCAGTCTGCTCGTCGACGCGCGGCTCTGCGCTGACCGGACGCCGCGGCTTCCGCACCGGCCTCCCTGGCCTCGTGGACAACGATGACGCCGGACCCCTGCCGCTCAACGAGATCATCATTCCGCGCGCGCTGAGGCTCGCGGGTGGCTCGCAGATCGACACGGCGCTGATCGGCAAGAACCACATGTCCGACCCGCGGAACGGCAAGTGGATGTACCCGATGACAGCGGGCTTCAACACGCACAAGGGCTCGCTGCGCAACCTGCGCAAGGACGGCGGCACAGGGCACTATTCGTGGGCGCGCGGCGTCGACGGCCGCGTGGCGATCGAGACGACGTACAGCGCGACGAAACAGACCGACGACGCAATCGCGTGGATCAACGCGCACGGCACGACGCAGAACTGGTTCTGCTGGCTCGCGTACAACATCCCGCACACGCCGCACGACCGCCCGCCCGCGGCGAGCTACACGAACGCGGCGTACTCGGCGTTCGATCCCGCGAAGCCGTACCCGCTCCCGAACGCGACGCCCGTGCCCGGCGAGAACGAGACGCCGTACTACCTCGCGGCCGTGCAGACGCTCGACTCGGAGATCGCACGCCTCACCGCGGCGATCACGCCCGCGATCCTCGCGAACACGCTGATCCTTTTCTGGCCGGACAACGGCACTACGCCGAGCGTGGTCACGCCGCCGTTCGACCCGAACCACGGCAAGTTCACGGTGTACGAGCAAGGCACGAACGTCGGACTGATCGCATCCGGCGCCGGCATATCCGCGCCCGGCCGCGTCTACAACGGGCTCGTCGACGTCGTGGACATCTTCTCGACGATCCTCGATGTGTACGGTGTCGACGTCACCAAGGTCGTGCCAGCTGGCCGCACGATCGACGGCGTGAGCTTCAAGAGCGTGCTGGCGAACACGGGCTCGAGCTCGCGCACGCGTTCGTTCTCGGAGCTCTTCGAGGACAACGTGAAGTACCCCGACCCCGCGACGATCGGCAGCGCATCGCAGCGCATGTGGCGCGACGCGCAGTACAAGCTGATCGTCAAGTACAACGAGGCGGGCGTGCGGCAGCCGGACGAGCTCTACGACGTGCAGGCGGACCCCCAGGAAGCGAGCAACCTGCTGGCGGGCGCGCTGTCGGCACCGCAGCAGGCTGCGTACACGTCGCACCAGCAAGAGCTGGCGGCGTATCTCGCGACGGTCTAGCTCTTCACCGCGCTCGTCGCGGGCTTCGGCGGCGTGAGCAGGTCGTCCACGTCGTCGCACGCGGCCGAGAGCTTGCGCGCGAACTCCTTCCAGTGCTTGCGGTCCATCGTGATCGCGACCGCGGGCTGGCCTTCGCAGAGGCGCGGGGCGTCGCCGTCGTTGATCGTCGAGCCCGGCGGCAGCGGCAGCACGACGCGGAGCTGCGTGTCGTTCAGGCGCGGGGCGGACTCGGGCTGCTTCAGGGCTTCTTTGTGGTGGGTGTTCATGGGCGTGCCTTCTTCTTGCGCCAGTGCGCGGCTTGTGGACAGGTCGCGTGGTGCGACAACGCGAACAGCTTGCCGTCGCGCGCCTCTGAGGTCGAGACGTCGAGCGGCATGTTGCTATTCGTGCGCGGGTGCTTGATCCAGACGATGCGCTGATCGCAGGAGCGGCACGCGTCCGACTTGAACATCGGCGCGCCGTTGAACATCACGTACTTGTCGGCCGGGATCTCGAAGTCGACGCGGGCGGTCACGGCTGCACACAACCCGATAGCGGACCTTGCTGCGCGGGCCTCATCCGTCCGCCGTGAACCGGCGTGACGATGAACCTGCCGGTGACGGTCGGCGCAGGTCGATTCACCAGCATCTTCCACAGCTCGGTGCTGTTGTTCCGTGCGTCGGAGACCACAGGCAGCATGAAGCGCAACATCGCATTGAGGAATGCGATGCGCCCACGCTTCACGCGCGAGAGCCCGTACCGCTTGATTCGCCCGTTGACCCACTTCGGCCGGCGCTCGCGGATCGGGTTGCGGCGCCGCCTCGGCTTCGGATGTCGGCCGCAGAAGCTCACAGCGCCCCCAATCCCGCTTCCTCGAAGCACGTCGACGCGTAGCTGTCGTAATACGCGCGCGCTGGCCCCACGCCCTCCGTGACGAGCGGCACGGGCATCCCGTCAATCGCCGTCACGAGGTAGCGCGGGAGCCCCGGCCCCGAGCCGTCTTCGCCCGGCACGCGCGGAGTCGCGACGCTCCAGAGCTTCTTCGCGTTCTTGAGGATCTGCACGACGCGCGGGCGCAGCCGCGGCACGACCCTCTGCGCTTCCCACAACGCGACGATGAGGAACGGCACCTGCCAGCTCGGGCACTCCTGCTTGTTGTCCGCGAGCCCGAACTCGTACCACGGCTCGCCCTGATCCGCTTCGCCGCTGATCGGCGCCGAGTGGAACGCGCCGCACGGGAGCTGCACGGTCTCGCAGTACGTGACCATCGCCGCGACCCACGCCTTCCACGCGTCCGCGTTCGACGTGCCGACTTCGAGGTTCGCGACGCCGAGCCTGAGCACCCACGCGACGCCGCGCACGATGCGACCGCCGCGGTGCGGAGCTGCTTTCGCCGCAGCGAGTGCGCTCTCGAGCGAGAACGCTCCGGCGCGCAGGTAGTCCGCGAGCTTCATCGTCGTCCAGCTCACGCGCGCGTCCTCCGCGAGCGTGTTGATGAACCAGCGCGCGACGGGATCCTGGTCGCGGCGCCACAGCCCGAGCGCGTGCATGAACGCGCGGCAGAGGTGGTACTCGTCGTGCGGGACGACGCTCCACGCGTAGGGATCGCCCACCGGCTTGCGCAGGAAGTGCGGGATCACCTGGATGTCGTTCGTACCCGGCGCGTTGTTGCCCGGCTTGCGCGAGAGGCTGTACTCGAACCAGTTGGAGAGCGCGTTCTCGCGCGTGAGGATTGCGCCCGTTGCCGTGTGATAGAGCGCGACCGGGCAGCGCGCGATCGTGCAGTCCATGACCTCGTACGAGAGCTCGGCCGGCGGGTGCAAGTCGATGTCGTGGCCGCCTTGTTCGCCGGGATTCGTGAGGTCGTAGCCGTAGCCGACAACCGACAGTTCGTTCGGCGTGCGCGGATCGAGGTCCGTGAAGTCTTCGAGCCTGTCGAACATGCTCACGTCGTGGAACTTCTCGCCCGAGCCGGAGAACGTTGAGCCGTTGCGCTCCACGTACAGCCCGCGCGGCGGCAGGAACTCCGAGCGCGGCGCGGTGAAATCCGCACCCGGCATCCACGTCCCGTTGTTCACAAGCCGAATCGTCGACCCGTTGCCGTCCTTTGGCTTCCAGGTGTGCGAGATTCCGTCCCACGCGCAGGCGTGTTTTGCGGTCGATGCGGCGGCGAGTCTAGTCGGCATGTGTTGGTCCTCGATGGAGCTCGCGCCCACAGCGCCAGCAGATTGTCCAGAAAGCGTCGGGGTGGCGAGAAGCAGAATACGGGCACAGCTCGCCCGTGTAGTAGGGATCGTGCCCGCGGAAGAGGCACCGCAGCCAGCGTAGGAGTCTCAAGGCGTCTCCTTCCTCTCCGCGCTACCCGAGGCGGAACGGGCCTCCCCCACCTTCGCGCTGCGCTGGGCGGCGTCCCTGGCGTCGAGAGTGCGGCTGCGTGCCCACTCGGCATACACGTTCATTCGGCCCTCGTGGTACGCGCGTCCGTTAGCGAACGTGGCAAAGAAGCCACCAGCTAACGCCAGTGGAGCGCCCCACCATCCGTCGATGATGATGCCGAGCATTGCGAGAGCCAGTGCGAGACACACGAAAGCAAGCGGTTTCCAGCTCACGGCTTCTCCCCCTCGCTGCGCTGTGCCTGGACGGGCTCGAAGGCGCGGAGGAAGTCGGCGGTTGTCGCCCACAGATCGCCGAGTGTCGGATCGCGGTACGTCACGGCGAAGCTGCTCGATTCGACAACCCGCACCTCGACAGCGCGTTCGATCTCCCGCCACACGCTCCCGACCTGCACATGAGGCGTGGTCAAGAGGCACCGCCGTTGAAACCGTCGAGCGCTTCGACGTGGCGCTTGCTCGATGCGTTGAACTCACGGAGCGCGGCTGTGTGTTCGCGCATCGCCTCGGTGTTCTCGCGGAGCGCGGTCGCGTGCTCGTCGAACGACGTGCGCAGGTTGCTCACGTAATCGCCGAAGTAGCCGACATACTCGCGGAACGTCTGGACGTGATCGCCGAACCACGACGCGCCGGTCTTCACGTCCTCTGACCCTTGCAAATAGAATCGTTCGCTCACGTTCCCCTTCCTTCCTGAGCGCGCGCGAGGGCGCGGATCGTGTCTGCGTCGCCTTGCATCCATTCGAGCGTGTGCGTGTCCACTCGGCCCCGTGCGCGCACCTTGGCGATGCGATCCTCGATGGCCTTCGCGCACCGCTCGACCACTTCCGCCTCGACCGCCGCTGTCTCCTTCGCGGGCGCGCGCGGGAGAGACAGGGCGTAGCGGGCAGCGGCGTGCCATCCCGTGCGGTCATTCCATTCGAGTTGCCGCCACAGCGGGCGTAGCTCGGGGTGCGGTCCATTACGCACCCACTCGACGTAGAGGGCCTCTCCAAGCTCGGCCTCGTCCTTGTCAGCGGAGCGCAGCGCAACGTCGAGGCTCACGCGCTCGACCTCCTCCACCGTCACGCTCGGCGTCGCTAAAGCGGCGGGCTGTGCGGGCGGGACACGCGGCGACAATCCGCTGCGCCACTGTGCAAGCAGCCGTGCAATCGCGTCTGACGCCTTCTCGTGAGCTGGCGAGAACGCAGCCGCTTCGAGCACTGGAGCGAGTAGCCGGTGCATCTCGGCAAGCTGGAGACGCGCGAGCGGTCCGGCATCGACAGGCGCATCGCTGAGCACAACATCGTGCTTGTTCTGCACACCGTCGAGCTGTGCGAGTCGATCACGAACCAACGCCTTGCGTTCTTCGTCTGACAACGGGACGAGCGGGCCAATGTACGGAGTGTATTCGCCGGGCATGGTCAGTTTCCTTTCGCGGTAGCAGCTCGGCGTGCAGCATCGTAAGCAGCAATCGCGACACGCAGACCTTCGCGCGCCTGCGTCGTTGCCGTTGCGCCGAGAGCAATCCCAGCGGCATCGACCAACGCATCCGCCGCCGCAATCAGCTCCGCGCTCGGCGTCGCTGGCGAGAGGGGCGGGG
>CAZIZD010000300.1:0-5803 GCA_964543615.1 uncultured Alcaligenaceae bacterium
CGCCGCGGTGAGCGCCGTGCGCGAAGGCGTGCGTTCCGTGCACATCATCGACGGGAGCATGCACAACGCGCTGCTGCTCGAGGTGCTCACCGCCGAGGGCGTGGGGACCGCCCTGCGTTCGGATACCAAGAACGACTTCTTCGCGGACACGCGGGCGTACTTGCTAGGCCCCGCATAGTCGAGAGGAGATTCGCCATGAGCGATGCATCGCGCGTCGTCCACCCTACCGCCACACCCGAGCAGCGCGTCGCGGCGATCGAGGCCGCACTCGATGCGCGCGGCATGAACGCCTCCGCCGCCGTCGCGGAGCTCGACCGCGCCGCCCAGGAAGAATGGGTGCCGCAGAATGGCGCGCGGGTCGTGTCGCGCGCATGGACCGATCCCGCGTTCAAGGCGCGCCTTCTCGCCAACGGTGTCGCCGCCGTGGCGGAGCTGGGCGTCACGATGCCCAGGCACCACAAGCACCTCGTCGTGCTCGAGAACACGGCCACTGTGCAGAACGTCATCTGCTGCACGCAGTGCTCGTGCACCGCGTTCACCGTGATCGGCCTTCCGCCCGACTGGTACAAGGATCTCGAGTACCGCTCGCGTGTCGTGCGCGAGTCGCGCACGGTGTTGCGCGAGATGGGGCTCGACCTGCCGCCGGAGGTCGAGGTCCGCGTGTGGGACACCACCGCCGACACGCGCTACATGGTGCTCCCCGTGCAGCCGCCGCACACCGTGGGCTGGCCCGAGGAGAAGCTCGCGCAGGTCGTCACGCGCGACGCGATGATCGGCGTTGCGCGATTGTAGGAGCCGGCATGGACGGCATGCACGATCTGGGCGGCAAGCAGGGCTTCGGTCCGGTGCGTTTCACGCCCGACGCCAAGCCTTTCCACGCAAGTTGGGAGGTGCGCGCGAATTCGCTGTACGTGTTCGCGGTGCGCCGCGGCATTTTCAACATGGACGAGTACCGCCACGCGATCGAGCGCATGGAGCCGCGCCACTACATGAGCGCGAGCTATTACGAGAGGTCGCTCACGAGCCTTGCCACGCTGCTCGTCGAGAAGGGCGTGGTGACCCGGGACGAGCTCGAGGAGCGCGCGGGCGGGACGATTCCGCTGGCTGCACCCGCCGCACCGGGGCGGACCAACGTTGCCGGACGCCGGCGATTCGCCATCGGCGACCGCGTGCGCGTGCGCGACGATTACGTGCCGGGCCACGTGCGCATGCCCGCGTACATCCGCGGCAAGATCGGCGTGATCGTGGACGTGTCGCCCGCGTATCCGTTTCCGGATGCGCACGCGCACGGCATCGCGGCCGAGGACGAACCGACGTACGACGTGCGCTTTCGCTCGGAGGATCTGTGGCCGCAGTCGGCGGATCGGGCGCTGGTGCATGCCGGGGTGTTCGAGAGCTATCTGGAGAAAGAGTGAACGCAAGTCGATTTCGCATCGACACGCATCACCACATCCTTCCTCCGGCGTATCTCGCCGCGCATCGCGAGGACATCGCGAAGGTCGCCGCCGAGTTCGCGCCGCAAGTGCTCGGCTGGACGGTGGACAAGTCGCTCGAGGCAATGGACGCGGCGGACGTCGCAACGTCGGTCACGTCCATCTCGGCGCCCGGCGTCTGGTTCAACGACGGGGGCGAGACACGCGCGCTGGCGCGTGAATGCAACGAGTTCGCATCGGAGCTTGCGACCGCTCATCCCGGCCGCTTCGCTGCGTTCGCCGCGCTGCCGCTTCCTGACGTGGACGCGAGCCTGCGCGAGATCGATTACGCGATGGCTTTGCCCGGGGTCCGGGGCTTTGGGCTGATGACCAGCTATGGCAACCGCTGGCCGGGCGATCCGCTGTTCGCCCCTGTGTTCGACGAGCTGAACCGCAGGAACGCGGTGGTCTACTTCCATCCGCTCTCGTGTGCATGCTGCGCCGGCATGGCCACCGACGTGCCGCCGGCCATCATGGAGTACCCCTTCGACACCACGCGTGCAATCACGAGCCTGCTCTACAGCGGCACGTTCACGCGTTGTCCGAACGTCCGCTTCGTGTTCTCGCACGCCGGTGGCGTGTTTCCGATGCTTGCGCATCGCATCGCCCGGTACGCTCACGTCCGCGAGGACCTGCGCCAGCGGCTTCCTCATGGTGCCATGGCCGAGTTGCGCAAGCTCTACTTCGACCTCGTGAGTGCCACCAATCCCATCGCTTACGAAGCGGCGCGCAGCCTGGTCGGCGAATCGCACCTGCTCTTCGGAAGTGACTTTCCTTACTGGTCACCGCGCATGGCCGCGGACGGACTCGCCGCACTGAGCCTGGACCCGCGCGTGACGCAAGCGATCGAACGGGACAATGCGATGGCGCTCTTTGCCGGTGCGCTCGGAGCCGTTCCATGACCCACGCCGGCGTCGATCTCGTCGTCGAAGGCGGCACGGTCGTCACCGTCGATCCGCAGCGCAGGATCATCGCAGACGGAAGTGTCGCCGTGGACGGGCAGCGCATCGTTGCCGTGGGCAAGCGGGACGAGATCGCCCGGTCCTTTCAGGCCCGGCGCACGATCGACGCGCGCGACGCCCTGGTGATGCCGGGGCTCATCGACGCGCACAACCACCCCATCCACTACATGACCAAGGGCGCGACCGACGACCTGCCCTTCGAGCAGCGGATGCGGACCATCGTCGCCCCGTACGAGCAGGGCCTCACGGACGAGGAGGCCTATCTGAACGCCACCGCGACGTTCGCGGAAATGATCATGAACGGCACGACCTGCTTCAACGATGCAGGCAGCCTGCCGGGCGATGGCGTCGCCAATGCAGCGAAGGACGCAGGGATCCGCGGCGTGCTCGCGCTCGAGTCGGTCGACGTCACGGGCGGAGCGCGGCGAACCGAGGCGGGTCGCGACTGGGCAGCCCTCGCGCACAAGGCGGACGATTTCGTCGGCCGCTGGCACGGCGCGGAGCACGGCAGGCTGCGCGCGGGCTTCACGCTGAACAATCCGCATCGCGTGTCCGACGAGCTATGCGATGCCATCCGGACGCTGGCGGAGGTGCGCAAGGTGGGCATCCACGGTCACATGACGATCCGCGAGCCCGGGGCCCGTCCTGCCGGCTGGAGCTCGCCGATTCACCGGTACCGCGACCTCGGCCTGCTGGGGCCACGTCTGTCGCTCGTGCACCTCGGCTATGTCGCCGGGGACGACGTCACGGCCCTCGTCGAAGCCGGCGTCAAGGGGGTGCATTGCCCTGGCACCAGCACGCTCGGCGGGATCGGCGTGATTTCCCACGGCACCATTCCCGAGATGATGGCCGCGGGCATGACGTTCGGGCTGGGCAGCGATGCGGCCACGGTAAGCCGATTCCTCGACCTGATCCGCCACATGTACCTTGCGTGCGCCGTGCACAAGGACGTGCGCCGGGCCGACGTCGTGATCAGCTGCTACAAGGCGTTCGAGATGGCCACCATCGACGGCGCGAAGGCAATCCTGTGGGACGACGAGATCGGCTCGCTGGAGACCGGCAAGAAGGCCGACCTCGTGATCCTCGATACCTCCAACCTCGAGCTGCATCCCAATCCGCATCGCAATCCGATCGCGAACCTGGTCTACACAGGCACCGGCCGCTCGGTGCGCACGGTGATCATCGACGGGCGCATCGTCATGGAAGATCGCGTACTCAAGACCGTGGACGTGGGCGAGCTCAGTCGTCAGCTCGACGCGTCGGCCCCGAACGTCCTCGCCCGAAGCGGCGCACAAGTGCGGTCGCACTGGCCCATCGTCTGAACCAGCCCTCGAAGGATCCGCAATGCATCGTTACTCCCTCGCTCTTCTGGCGTCCGCCATTGCAGCATGCTGCTTCGCCAACGTCATCGCGCACGCCCAGCCTGCGGCCCCGGCGACGTGGCCCACGAAGCCCGTCCGCATGATCGTTCCCTACCCCGGCGGCGCGGGCGTGGATGTGCTGGCACGCGCCCTCGGCGTGGAGTTGTCGAAGAAGTGGGGCCAGCCCGTCATCATCGATCCCAAGCCGGGGGCCAACACGGTCATCGGTGCGGAAGCGGCGGCCCGTGCGAAGGATGGACACACGCTCCTGCTCACGACCGATGCCACCGTCACCATCAATCCGTACATCTACGTCAAGCTGCCGTACGATCCCGTCAAGGATCTCCTGCCCGTGACGATGCTGGTGTCGTTCGGACAGTTGCTGGTCGCGAACGGCAAGTTCCCTGCGAACAGCCTGAAGGACGTCATCGCACTTGCCAAGGAGAAGCCGGGCACCTACTCCTATGCGTCGTACGGGGCGGGGAGCCAGCCGCATCTGGCCATGGAGATGTTCAAGAAGCGCGCGGGCATCGACATCGTTCACATCCCGTACAAGGGCCTGCCGCCCGCGCTCACCGCACTGGTCGCCGGTGAAGTGGCGTACAGCTTCATGTCGGCTGCGTCTGCCAAGACGCAGCTGGCCGCCGGCACCATCAAGCCCATCGCCTATGCCGGTCCCAAGCGCCTGCCCGAGTACCCCAACGTGCCGACCTTTGCGGAGCTTGGATTTCCGGAGGTCGACGCCAGCGTCTGGGTTGGCGTGTTCGCACCGGCGGGCACGTCCGACGCGCAGATCGAGCAGATCAACCGCGACATTCAAGCCGTGCTGAGCGACCCCCAGTTCGTTGCTGCGCAGGTGGTCGATCGCGGGTACGAGAAGGCGGCGCTGGGGCCGAAGGAGTTTGCGCGTCACATCGCGGATGAGCTCGTCACGCGTGCCGAGCTAGTACGTGTATCCGGCGCCAAGCTGGAGTGAAGCGACGATCTCGAGCGCGCGATCAGTCCAGGATGCCCTCGGTTCCGGAGGGTTGACGGGCCTGGCGCAACGCACGTGTCGATCGCTCGAGGGCGACCGCGATTGCGACCGCGCTTCAGATCGACACGATTTGCCCCGGCCATGCAAATGCCGACTCGAAGAGTTGGGCGCGGGGACGCGTTCCTCTGACGAAGAGCCCCAGGATGTAGAGTTGCCGAATTTTTACGTGGTGTGAGGGAATCCACTGCGTGCCCTTGTCTGCACCATCCCCGGCGCCCTGCGCGGGCTTGCCTTCGCCGGTATAAGCCTTGAGTGGGTGCTTCAGTAGCGCACGGATCAGCAGGTCGACGCGGGTCCATGCGTGTGGAAGCGCAAGCATCAAGCGTGCAGCTTCGCGGACGGAATACCCGTTCTTTTGTGCGAACGTCTGGATCATCACGAAGTTCTCGTAGTCTATCCACCACCCGCCGCCGCACTGGGCCTCGCGCGACGTCGCGCTGGACGCGAACCGGTAGTAGTACTGGCCAGCCCGGAGCCGCGTGGGTTGCGGATTGCGAATGCCTCCGCTACCCACCGCCTGTCCATCGTTGAACCACGCTTCCGTCTGGAACCCGCTGGCGATCACCCGCCAGTGCGGCTGGGCAAAGCACGCCTCGTTAGCCGCCGTGGACATCATGCCTCCCGTGAGCGATGACCACTCCGTCAATCCTCGGACGAATCTACCCCTTCATCCCGCTCATCACCACCGCCTGCACCACCCACCGCTGCAGCGTCACGAAGATCACGAGGATCGGCAGGATGCTCACGATGGCTGCCGCCGTGAGCAGGTTATAGTCGATGTAGTACATGTTGGTGAAGCTCATGAGCCCGATGGTGACCACCTTCATCTCCGGGCTCGTCGTCACCACCATCGGCCAGAAGAATTCGTTCCAGCTCCACATGAACTTGATGATGAGGAGTGTCGCGATCGCCGGATTGACCGACGGCAGGATCACCGAGAAGAATATGCGCAGGTCCGAGGCACCGTCCATG